>DATAPS010000374.1:0-4260 GCA_036265085.1 Acetobacteraceae bacterium
CGAGCGGCGTGGCGATCGGCGAGGTGCTGGTCGGCGTGCTGCTTACCCTGTTCGTGCTCCGCTCGATCCTCGTGCCGCTGCGGCATCTGGTCGCGGCGATCGAGGCTGTCACGCGCGGCGACGCCGACGTGCGCCTGCCGCCGGACCGCGCCGACGAAATGGGCGCGATGGCGCGCGCGCTGGCGCTGTTCCGCGACAGCGAGCAAGACCGCCGGCGACTTGCTGCGGAAGCGGAACAGCGGCGGCAGACGCTGGCCGACGCCATAGCCAGCATCAACGAGGGATTCGCGCTGTTCGACGCGGACGATCGGCTGCTGGTCTACAATGAACCCTACGTCGCGTTGCACGGGGAAGCCGCGGCGGGCATCCTCACGCCGGGCAAGCCGTTCGTGGAGTTGCTGCGCGAAGTCGTCGCGCGCCGCCTCGTGGACATCGGGGACGATGATCCCGAAACATGGGTTGCCAAGCGGCTGCGCGTCCGCAGGATGCAACTCGGACCGGTGGAGGTTCAGTTCGGCGAGCGCTGGGTCCGCATCGCCGAGCGGCGCACGCATGACGGCGGGGTCGTCGCGGTCTACGCCGACATCACCGACATGAAGCGCCGCGAGGCGGAGCTCGACCGCGCGCGCATGGAGGCTGAGAACGCCGACAAGGTGAAGAGCGAGTTCCTCGCGAACATGAGCCACGAGCTGCGCACGCCGTTGAACGCAATCATCGGCTACAGCCAGATCCTGCAGGAGGACGCGGAGGACGACGGGAACGCAAGCGCCGTCGCGGATCTCAAGAAGATCGAGAGCGCCGGCAATCACCTGCTCGGGCTGATCAACGACATTCTCGATCTCTCCAAGATAGAATCCGGCCGGATGGAAGTGTTCATCGAGCCGATCAACGTGCCGGCGCTCATCGATGACGTGCGACTGATGGTGGAGCCGCTCGCGGCTCGCAACGGCAACACGCTCGCCGTGAGCGTCGCCCCCGGCATCGCGACGATGCAGAGCGACCAGACCAAGGTGAAGCAATCGCTGCTGAACCTGCTAAGCAACGCCTGCAAGTTCACCAAGGACGGACGCATCGGCTTCGACGTGATGCACGACGCGGCGCGCCCGGGCGTGCTGCGCTTTGCCGTCTCCGATACCGGCATCGGCATGAACGCGGAGCAGCAGTCGCGACTGTTCCAAGCGTTCAGCCAGGCGGACAATTCGACCACGCGGCAATACGGCGGCACCGGACTCGGCCTCGTCATCACCCGCAGCTTCGCGCACATGCTCGGCGGCGCCGTCGAGGTGACCAGCACCGAAGGCGCCGGTTCGACGTTCACGCTGACCCTGCCGGAACAACCGATCGCCCGCACGCCCGCTGCCGTCGCGACCCAGTTCGACGACGATGTCGCGCCAGCCGGCGCGCCGGCTGACGGCGCAATCGCAACGGTGCTGGTGACCGACGACGATGCCGCGGCACGGCGCATCATCGGCGTGCACCTGGCGCGCGAAGGCTATCGCGTGCTCTACGCGAGCGCGGGGCCGCAAGCGCTGGAGATCGCCAAACGCGAGCGCCCGGACGCGATCACGCTCGATCTGCTGATGCCGCAGGTGGACGGCTGGACGGTGCTGCGCGCACTGAAGGAGGATCCTGACGTGGCGGCGATTCCTGTGGTGCTGGTGAGCATGGCCGCCGACCGCGGTCTTGGGCTCGCGCTCGGCGCCGCGGCCGTTTTGGCCAAGCCGGTGGACCGTGCCGAGCTCACCGCCGCGCTCCGTGAGAACTGTCCCTCGCTCGACGGCCAAAGCATTCTTATCGTCGAGGATGATCCCGATGTCAGCGAGCTGTCGCAACGCACTGCGGAGCGCCTCGGCCTCGATGCGGTGCGCGCCGCGAACGGCCAGGAAGCGCTGGACCGCCTCGCCGAAATGCCCACTCCGTCGCTGATCCTGCTCGATCTGCTGATGCCGGTGATGGACGGCTTCGAATTCCTGCGCCATCTACGTGCGGAGCCCGCGTGGCACGACGTCCCAGTGCTGGTGCTGACGGCGAAGACACTCACGGCAGAGGAGCGCGAGCTGCTCACGACGATGAGTCACCGGATCATGGCGAAGGGCGACTGCGCGCATCTCGGCCTCACCCACGTGCTTCGCGCGACGCTGGCGCGGCGAGGTGCTGCGAGCGCGACGGTTTCGGCGTGACGATGGCGTAAAGGCAGGCGAAAGCGATGGCGCGTATTCTGTTGGTCGAAGACAACGAAATGAATCGCGACATGCTGTCGCGGCGGCTGATCCGCAACGGACACGAGGTGTCATTCGCGTTCGACGGCGAGCAGGCCATCGAGAAGGCGCGCTTGGAACAGCCGGAAGTCGTGCTGATGGATCTCAGCCTGCCGGTGATCGACGGCTGGGAGGCGACGCGGAGGCTACGCGCCGCCCCGGAGACGGCGCGGTTGCGCATCATCGCGCTCACCTCGCACGCAATGTCGGGCGACCGCGAACGGGCCATCGACGCCGGATGCGACGACTACGACACCAAGCCGCTTGACCTGCAGCGGCTGCTCGCGAAGATCGCGGCGCAACTGTTACGGTGAGCGGTCCTACCCGCCCCGCCGCACCGCCATCACTGTCACGTCGTCGGCCGCCGGCGCCCCTGCGGCGAACGCGCGCGCATTCGCCGCGAGCGTGGTCGTGATCGTCGCCGGGTCCGCATCGGCGAGCGCCGCAAGATCCGCGGCGATGCGCTCCGTCGTGTAGAACGCACCGTCCGGATCCGCCATCTCCGGCAGCCCGTCGGTGATGATCACCAGCGCCTCGCCCGCGCCCAGCGTCATCGCGGCATCCGTATAGCCGCGATCCTCCATCATCCCCGGAGGCAGGCCGCAGCGCACCGGCACCTCCGCGGGCGCCGCGGCCGGAACGAGGTGAAACGGGCGGACATGCCCGGCATTGACGAAATCGAGCCGGCCGGTGGCACAGTCGAGAAAGCCCACGAACAGCGTGACGAACATCCCCGTCGGGTTGTTCTTGCACAGCTCCTCGTTGAGCACCGCAACCAACTCGCTCGGCCGCGGGGGGCGCCCGGTGGCGGCCGCGTGCTGCAACGCGGACGCACGGAGCAGGCTCCGGGCGCGCGCCATGAACAGCGCCGCCGGCACGCCCTTACCGGAAACATCGCCGACAGCGATCGCCAGAACTCCAGGCGCCGCCTCGAAGCAGTCGTAGAGATCGCCGCCGACCTCGCGCGCGGGATGCATCACCGCATGCACGGTCACGGGATTTGCCGGATCCGGCGCGGGAAACGCGTCCGGCAACATGCTGAGCTGCTGCCGGCGCGCTTCCGCGAGCTCTTCCTCCATGCGCGCGAACTGCCGCGCCACCTCGTCGCGCAGGCGCTTCTTCTCCAGCACCGTGCCGAGGCGCGCACGCAGCAGCACAGGGTTGCACGGCTTCTGCAAATAGTCTTCCGCGCCCAGTTCGATGCAGCGCACGACGGTTTCGATCTCGGTCGCCGCGGAAATCATGATCACCGGCGTCTGCCGCAGCGCCGCATCCGCCGCGAGCCGCTCGAGCACTTCAACACCGCTCATCCGCGGCATCATCACGTCGAGCAGCACCGCATCGTACGGCGCGCTAGTAGCAGCCGCGGCAACGACTGCGTCGAGCGCCATCTGACCGTCCTCCGCCATGTCGACGGCGTCATGCCCGAGTCGGCGGAGCCGGCGTGCGAGGACGTCGCGGTTGTCGGCATTGTCGTCGACGACGAGTAGACGGACGGCGGCGTTCGGCACTCGGCTCTCCGGCGCGGCGCGAACTCGGGATCTAGGCGGCGGCGCGCGCGCGGGGGGGTCGGTCGAGCCCCACGCCGCTCACCTGAGCGAACGCGCGACGCAGGCGTTCGAGGTCGGCGGTCGGCAGCTTCGGGCGCAGCAGCGAGGCGATGTTGGCGCGCAGGTGCTCCGGATCGCCTGTACCGAACAGCACGACATCGACCCCGGGCTCGTGCCGCGCGAAACGATAGGCGGCGTCCGTGAGGCTTTCCGCGCCGCCGGGATGCACGAGGAATCCGAGCGGGTCGGCATCGTCCACGGCGGACGCATCGACGAGGCCCTCCGCAACGAGCTGATGGATCACGTCGCGCAGTTGCTGCGGGCGGGCGAAGATGCTGCGGACGGCGAACATCAGCAGCGTGCCGATGCGATGTTGCTGGGTCAGCGGGAACACAGTTCCGGTCGCAGTACGGTGCAGCAGGTGATGCGCGACCATCACAACGTCCCATACC
>DATAPS010000375.1:0-1931 GCA_036265085.1 Acetobacteraceae bacterium
CCAGAGTGTCCCTTCGGCCCACGCGAGCCCCGAGTCACCGCCGCCGGCGGGCGCCGGGATCGTGGCGAGCACACGGCCGACCTTCGGATCGATCTTCTGGATGCGATCCTCGGCGAGCTGAAACAGGTGCCGGCCGTCGAAGGCCGTTCCGGCATGCGCGGTGACATCGATCGAGCGCACTGTCTTCCCGCTTGCACGATCGAAGGCTTCAGCTTGCTCCGGACGCAAACCACGTGCTGACCGTCAAACGTGATCCCACGCGCCCGGTCGACATCCGGAAAAGGTCCATATTCAGCAGGTTTTCAACCGCTGATCCAATCATGCTTCCATCCTAATGCTAATTAGCGGACAAGCAACACGGGTCGGCCGCGACCCGGCCGGTGCGGAACTCGCAATGGCGGAGTAGGGTAGCGGGGGCATTATCGGACCGTGGGAGGGATGCCATGAGGAATCGCTGGTTGGCGTTGGCCGGCGTCGCGATTGCAGCGCCGCTCGTGGCGCCGGACGCTGCACGCAGCTTCGACGTTTTGCGCTACGAGGAAGCGACGATCGCCGATATTCACGCGGCCTTCAGCGCGAAGACGCTAACGTGCCGCGCGCTGGTGCAGATGTACCTCGAGCGCATCGCGGCCTACGACAAGAAGGGACCGGCGCTCAACGCCATCGTCGTCACCAACCCCGACGCGCTGAAGCTGGCCGACACGCTCGATGCGCGGTTCGTGCAGTCGGGACCCGTCGGCCCGCTCCACTGCGTGCCCCTCATAGTGAAGGACAACTACGAGACCACCGACATGCCGACCTCGGCGGGATCGCTGTCGCTGAAGGGTGTGATGTCGAATACCGACGCCTTCCAGATCAAGAAGTTGCGCGAAGCGGGCGCCATCATGCTGGCGAAAAGCAACATGGCGGAGTTCGCCTTCGACCCGATGGAAACCGTCAACTCGCTGATGCCTGGTTACACGCGCAACCCCTACGCGCTCGATCGCGTCACCGCCGGCTCGAGCGGCGGTACCGCCGCCGCGGTCGCCGCGAACTTCGGCGCCGCCGGCCTGGGCACCGACACCGGCAACTCGATCCGCGGACCGGCGTCGCACACCAGCCTGGTCGGCATCCGCTCGACCATGGGGCTGACGAGCCGCGACGGCATCGTGCCGCTGTTCCTGGACAAGGACGTCGGCGGGCCGATGGCGCGCACCGTTGCCGACGCCGTGGCGATCTTTGACGTGATCGCCGGTTACGATCCGGCCGATCCTGTCACCGCGGCCAGCCAGGGCAAGCGGGCCGACAACTACCTGAGGTTCCTCGATAAGGACGGCGCGCGCGGCGCGCGGCTCGGCGTGGTGCGGCAGCTGTTCACCCCCGAGAACGCCGATCCGGACGTGACGGCGCGCATGGAACAGGCGCTCGCGGATCTCGGACGCTTGGGCGCCGTAATCGTCGAGCCGATCCGGATCGCCGAGATCGACACGATCCCGGTGCCGATGCTGTTCTGCTTCCGCTTCAAGTTTGACATCAACGACTACCTACCGCGGCTAGCCCCCGACGCGCAGGTAAAGAGTCTCGAGGACATCATCAAGTCCGGCAAGTTCCATCCGTCGATCGAGAAGCGGCTGCTCGACCGCCAGGCGGAGGCGCCGCTCGACCAGAATCCGCGCTGCGCCGAGGTCGCCCGGAACACCCAGCGGCTGCGCGAGGCTGTTGAGAAAGTGATGGGCGACAACGCGCTTGACGCGCTCGTCTATCCGACCTGGGCCTTCCCGCCGCGCCTGATCGGTGACCTCAACACGCCGCACGGCAACAACAGCCCGCGCCTGTCACCGCCGACAGGCTTCCCGGCGATCACCGTGCCGATGGGGTTCGTGCGCGACAGCCTGCCGGTCGGACTGCAGCTGCTCGGGCGAGCCTGGGGCGAGCCGACCCTGATCAAGATT
>DATAPS010000376.1:0-4201 GCA_036265085.1 Acetobacteraceae bacterium
CGTGCACGCCCGGTCCCTGGCATCTCGCGCGCATGTTGCAGGCGGCGGAAGCGTTGCCGGTCAATCTCGCATTCTCCGCCAAGGGCAATGCGAGCCGGCCGGCGGCGCTGGAGGAGATGCTGCGCGCCGGCGCCTCCTCGATGAAGCTCCATGAGGATTGGGGCACGACGCCCGCCGCGATCGACTGCTGCCTCTCGGTCGCCGACCGCTTCGACGTGCAGGTGATGATCCACACCGACACGCTGAACGAGAGCGGCTTCGTCGAGGACACCATCGCCGCGTTCAAGGACCGCACGATCCACGCCTTCCACACGGAAGGGGCGGGGGGCGGACATGCACCCGACATTATCAAGGTCGCCGGTCTGCCGAACGTGTTGCCGAGCTCGACGAACCCGACGCGGCCCTACACGGTGAACACGATCGACGAGCATCTCGACATGCTCATGGTGTGCCATCACCTCGACCCGGCGATCCCGGAGGACGTGGCGTTCGCGGAAAGCCGGATCCGCCGCGAGACGATCGCCGCGGAGGACATCCTGCACGATCTCGGTGCCCTCTCGATGATTTCGTCCGACAGTCAGGCGATGGGACGGGCCGGCGAGGTGATCATCCGGACGTGGCAGACGGCGCACAAGATGAAGCTGCAGCGCGGGTCGCTGCCGGGCGACGGCGCGGCCGACAATGCGCGGGCGAAGCGTTATGTCGCGAAATACACGATCAATCCGGCGATCGCCCAGGGCTTCGCGCACCAAGTCGGCTCCGTCGAGCCGGGCAAGCTCGCCGATCTCGTGCTTTGGACGCCGGCATTCTTCGGGGTGAAGCCCGATCTCGTGATCAAAGGCGGCAGCATCGCGATGGCCGCGATGGGCGACCCGAACGCTTCCATCCCGACGCCCCAGCCGGTGCACTACCGGCCGCAATTCGGCGCGCTAGGGCGCGCGCTACCGGAGAGCTGCATCACATTCGTCTCGAGTGCCGCATTGGAGGCGAACATCGGCGAGCGGCTCGGGCTCGCGCGGATGCTGTCCGTGGTGGCGAACACACGCGGCGGGATCGGCAAGCGCAGCATGATCCACAACAATGCGACGCCAGTCATCGAGGTCGATCCGGAGACCTACGAAGTGCGGGCGGACGGGACGCTGCTTACCTGCGAGCCGGCGAGAGTGCTGCCGATGGCGCAGCGCTACTTCCTGTTCTGATGCGCTGCGAGACCGTCCTTCCCGCTGGTGTCTGGGACGTCGGGAGGGAGGTCGATTGCGTGCTGATCGACTACGACCGGCGACACCGTCGCCGGATCGTGCTCACGACCGAGAGCGGCCGCGAGCTGCTGCTCGATCTGCCGCAGGCGCAGCGGCTGCGGCAGGGGGACGGGCTGATGCTGGACGGGGGCGGCATCGTGCGCGTGCAGGCGCGGCCGGAGCGGCTCGCGGAGATCCACGCGCATGACGACGGCGCGCTCGTGCGGATCGCCTGGCATCTCGGCAACCGCCATCTGCCCGTGCAGCTCCTCGAGGACCGCATCCTGATCCGCTCGGACCACGTGATCGAGGCGATGGTTGAAGGCCTTGGCGGTCATGTCGACATGATCGACGCGCCGTTCGACCCCGAGCCGGGCGCCTATGCGGCCGGGAGCGGCGGGCACCATCACCATCACGGGGATGAGGACGATGGACACGATCACGATCACGCCTGACTGGACCGACGTCGATGCGGACACGTTCATTGCCTGGGCGATACAGCAGCCCGATTGCGAGCATTACGAGTTGCACGACGGGGTGATCGTCCGGATGCCGAATGAGACGTCGCTTCACGGCCTCGCCAAGGCGCTGGTCGCGCGTCGGCTCGGGAACGTCATCGAGGAGGCGGGCCGGCGGGCGGACGTCTATGTTGACGCCATTGTCGTCCAAATCAGCGGGAACACCGTGTTCGAGCCGGATATCGTCGTGCGGTCGGGCGAGCGTCTTCCGCCGCGTGCGGTGAAGGTGACCGATCCACTCATCGCGGTGGAGGTACTCTCCGAGTCGTCGCGTATCTCCGATTTCCGCCGCAAGCAGAGCGGCTATGTCACCGTGCAGAGCTTGATGCATTACCTGGCCGTCGACCCCGAGGAGCGGACGATCACGCATTATCGGCGCTGCGCGGACGGCAGCTTCGAGACGCTGACGCACGGCGACGAGCCGCTCACGCTGGACCCGCCCGGCATCACCATCGACCGCCTATTCCCGTGAACCTCGACGCGGCGCTGAAGCTCCAGGCTTGGCTCTCGCCCGCCTTCCCGACCGGCGCGTTCGCCTACTCGCACGGCCTCGAATGGGCCGTCGAATGCCGCGACATCCGCGACCGCGAGACGTTGCGCGCCTGGATGGACGACCTGCTCCGCTTCGGCACGGGACGGACCGATGCCATCATCCTTCGCGCGACACGCGCCGGGGCGGACCTCGCCGAACTCGCCCGCGCCGTCGCGGGCTCGCGCGAGCGGCTGCTGGAGACCGCCGCACAGGGAGCCGCCTTCGGGGCGGCGTCCGTTCCTTGGGGCGGCGCGCCGGCCGACGCGCCCTATCCGGTCGGCGTCGGCCGCCTCGCGGCGGCGCATGGGATCGACCCGGATCACGCCGTCGCTGCGTATCTTCAAGCCTTCGCCGCCAACCTGATCTCCGCGGCCGTCCGCCTCGTCCCCCTCGGGCAATCGACCGGGCTCGCCGTGCTGGCCGCCCTCGCCGGCACCATCCTCGCCGTCACCGAGGAGACCCGCGCCGCCACGCTCGACGACCTCGGCACCGCCTGCTTCCGCTCCGATATCGCCGCCATGCGCCATGAAACCCAGTATACGAGGCTGTTCCGCTCATGATCTCGAGCAACGGCCCGCTGCGCGTCGGCGTCGGCGGGCCGGTCGGCACCGGCAAGACCGCGCTGATGGACGCCCTCTGCAAGACCTTCCGCGACCGCTACGACATCGCTGCGATCACCAACGACATCTACACCAAGGAAGACGCCGAATTCCTCACCCGCGCCGGCTCGCTGCCACCGGAGCGGATCATGGGGATCGAAACCGGCGGCTGCCCGCACACCGCCATCCGCGAGGACGCCAGCATCAATCTCGCCGGCGTCGCCGAACTCCGCCGCCGCTTCCCCGCGCTCGACGTCATCCTGATCGAGAGCGGCGGCGATAACCTCGCTGCGACGTTCAGCCCCGAGCTTGCGGACCTCACCATCTACGTCATCGACGTCTCGGCTGGCGACAAGATCCCGCGCAAGGGCGGCCCCGGGATCACCCGCAGCGACCTCCTGGTGATCAACAAGATCGACCTCGCCCCCTTCGTCGGCGCCAGCCTCGACGTGATGGACCGCGACGCCCGCAAGATGCGCGGGGAGCGTCCGTTCGTGTTCACCAACATCCGCGCGGGCGCCGGCGTTCCGGAAGTCGCGGCCTTCGTCGAGCACGCCGGAGGGCTCGCCGCCCGTCCGGCGTGACAGGCGGAGAGGGCTGCGCTAACTCCCATCGACCTCTCCGAGCACGCAGTCCCATGGCCAGCACCAACGATATCCGCGCGACGTTCCTCGACTATTTCGCCCGACACGGTCACACGGTCGTGGAGAGCTCGCCGCTCGTTCCACGCAACGATCCGACGCTGCTCTTCACCAACGCCGGCATGGTGCAGTTCAAGAACGTCTTCACCGGCCAGGAGAAGCGGCCCTATACGCGCGCGACCACCTCGCAGAAATGCGTGCGCGCCGGCGGCAAACACAACGACCTCGACAATGTCGGCTACACCGCCCGGCACCACACCTTCTTCGAGATGCTCGGGAATTTCAGCTTCGGCGACTACTTCAAGGAACAGGCGATCCACTACGCCTGGAACCTCGTCACCGGCGATTTCGCGCTCCCGAAAGACCGGCTCTCCGTCAGCGTCTACGCCGAGGACGACGATGCGGCGGCGCTGTGGCGCAAGATCGCCGGCCTGCCGGAAGAGCGGATCATCCGCATCGCGGGGTCCGATAATTTCTGGCGCATGGGCGACACCGGCCCCTGCGGCCCCTGCTCGGAGATCTTCTTCGATCACGGCCCGGAAATCCCCGGCGGCCCGCCCGGGGGCCCCGACCAGGACGGCGACCGCTTCGTCGAGATCTGGAACCTGGTGTTCATGCAGTACGAGCAGGAGGCGAACGAGATCGTCGCCGAGCTGCCGAAGAAGTCGATCGA
>DATAPS010000377.1:0-4816 GCA_036265085.1 Acetobacteraceae bacterium
CGGGCGACGCGAGGACGAGGTACTGCTCGTGCCTGTCCGCGATCTGGTGCTGTTCCCTGGCGTCATCCTGCCGCTGGCCGTCGCGCAGCCGAGTACCGAGGCTGCGCTCCAGGAGGCCGCGCGTGCCTCCCGTACAGTTGCGGTGGTACTGCAGCGTGAGTCGAAGACCGATTCCCCTGGTCTGTCGGACCTCGCGCCGATTGGTACCGAGGGCCGGTTGCTGCGCTATGTCACCGGTCGCGACGGGGCGCACCACGCCATCATCCAGGGTGTCGGGCGAATCCGGCTGCTCGACATCGTCGAGGGCGCGGGGCCGCGCACCGCCCGCATCGAGCGCATCCCCGAGCCGGCGGCCGCCGGCACCGATATCGACGCCCGCTTCCATCAGCTTCGCGAGCGGGCTTTGGAGACCCTGCGGCTGATGGAGCAGGCCCCGCCCGAGCTGGCCGCCGCGGTGCAATCGGTCGATCAGCCCGGCTTGCTGGCCGACATCGTCGCCAGCCTGATGGACCTGTCGCCGACGGAAAAGCAGGAGATCCTGGAGACCATTCCGCTGGTTCCGCGGCTCGATCGCGTGCTGTGGCGCCTCGCCTACCGCCTGGAGGTGCTGCGGCTCTCGGCCGACATCGGCAAGCGGACGCGCGAGACGATGGAGGGTCGGCAGCGCGAGTTCTTGCTGCGCGAGCAGCTCAAGGCCATCCAGAAGGAGCTGGGCGAGGACGAAGGCGGAACCCCCGAGCTCGCGGACCTGCGGCGCACGCTGGAGGCGGCGGGGTTGCCGGAGGAGGTCGACCGGCAGGCGCAGCGCGAACTGCGCCGCCTCGAGCGCATGCCGGACGGCGGCCCGGAGTCCGGGATGGTGCGCACTTACCTGGAGTGGCTGTCCGAATTGCCATGGAAGCTCGACGCGGGGCTGGACATCGACATCGCGAAGGCACGTCGGATCCTCGATGATGAGCATTACGATCTCGACAAGATCAAGCGCCGCATCCTCGAATTCCTGGCGGTGCGGAAGCTGAACCCGGACGGGCGCGGTCCGATCCTGTGCTTCGTCGGGCCGCCGGGTGTCGGCAAGACGTCGCTCGGGCAGTCGATCGCGCACGCGATCGAGCGGCCGTTTGTTCGGGTGAGCCTGGGCGGCGTGCACGACGAGGCCGAAATCCGCGGCCATCGACGGACCTATATCGGCGCGCTGCCCGGCAACATCATCCAGGCGATCCGGCGCGCTCAGTCGCGTGACTGCGTGATGATGCTGGACGAGATCGACAAGCTGGGCGGCGGTGGTTTCCAGGGGGATCCGTCCTCGGCCCTTCTGGAGGTGCTCGACCCGGAGCAGAACTCGACATTCCGCGACGCCTATCTCGGCGTCCCGTTCGACCTCAGCCGTATCCTGTTCATCGCCACGGCCAACCAGATGGACACCGTCCCCGCAGCCCTGCGGGACCGCATGGAGGTCGTCTCGCTGTCCGGCTACACTGAGGAAGAGAAGCTCGCGATCGCGCGGCGCTACCTGGTGCCACGCCAGCTCGGGCGGAACGGGCTGACGGCGGAGCAGGCCGAGATCACCGACGGTGCGCTCGCGGCAATCATCCGCGGCTACACGCGCGAAGCCGGCGTCCGCAATCTCGAGCGCGAGATCGGCGCGGTGCTGCGCCACGTCGCCGCGGGCTTCGCCGAGGGTCAGTCGACGCCGGTGCGGATCACGCCCGAAGACCTTCCCGCGGTTCTTGGCCCCGGACGCTTCGAGCCGGAGGTCGCCGATCGGGCCGCCATGCCCGGCATCGCCACCGGTCTCGCATGGACCCCGGTGGGCGGCGACATCCTGTTCATCGAGAGCACGCGGATGCCCGGCAGCGGCAAGCTCATTCTCACCGGCCAGTTGGGCGACGTGATGAAGGAGAGTGCGCAGGCCGCCTTGAGCCTGCTGAAATCAAGGGCAAGCGGGCTCGACATCGAGCCGGGCTTGTTCGAGCGCAGCGACATTCACGTTCACGTGCCCGCGGGCGCCATTCCCAAGGACGGACCCTCCGCGGGCGTCGCGATGTTCATGTCGCTAGCCTCGCTGATGGTCGGCAGCGCGGTCGATCCGGCGATTGCGATGACCGGGGAGATCAGCCTGCGCGGTGTCGTCCTCCCGGTCGGGGGGATCCGGGAGAAGGTGGTCGCCGCCGAGCGGGCCGGCATCACCACCGTCATGCTTCCGGCCCGCAACCGGCGCGACTATGAGGACATCCCAGCAAGCACGCGCGAGCGGCTCCGCTTCGTGTGGCTTGAGACGGTGGACGATGCGATGGCGGCGGCATTGACGTCGCGAGCCCCGGTTGCAGCCTGATCGGCGGCAGGCGACAGGAATTCGCCCCGGGTAGAAAGCCTGTCACTCTTCCGTATCTCCGGTCCCCCGGAATCCCGTCGCAACAACGTAGAGTTCGCTCGACTCGCGACGGCTCGCCGGCGGTTTCGCGTGGCGGACCATCGCGAACGCCTGCTTCATCGGCGCGAGCAACTGCCGCTCGCTGCCGCCCTGAAATACTTTCGCCACGAACACGCCGCCGGGCGTGAGCACGTCTCTGGCAAAATCGAAGGCCAGCTCGGCAAGTGCCACGATCCGGGCGTGGTCGGTGGCCGCATGCCCGGTGGTGTTCGGCGCGATGTCGGACAGCACGAGATCGACCTTGCCGCCGAGCATCTCCTCGAGCCGGCTTGGCATCGCAGGGTCGTTGAAGTCGCCCTGCACGAACGTGGCGCCGACGAGCCCATCGATCGGCAGCAAATCGAGGCCGATCACGCGGGTCGCGCCGCGGGCGACCGCGACTTGGCTCCAGCCGCCGGGCGCGGCGCCGAGATCGACGACGCGTACACCGGGCCGAATTAGCTGGAAGCGCTCGTCGAGCTCGATCAGCTTGAACGCCGCACGTGACCTCCAGCCCTGCGCTTTCGCCGCCGCGACATAAGGATCGTTGAGCTGGCGCTTCAGCCACGCCTGGGAGGCTGTGCTTCGGCCACGGCTCGTGCGCAGCGTGACGCTGAGCCCGCGGGGTGCACCGGGCACCTTCGATTTCGACATACCGAGCGGCTTATCAGGCGTGGGCGGCCACGTGAACAGCCGATGCCCTGCGGGTCGCCCTGTCTGAAACGTGATAGCGGATCCGGACGTGGTCGGCCCGCATCAGCCGCATCAACATCCCTTCGCGGAGACCGCGATCGGCCACCAGCACGCGCGGTACCGGCCAGAGTGCGTGGATCGCGGCGAAAAGGGCGCAGCCCGGGAGGACGAACTCGGCCCGATCCGGACCCACGCAGGGATGGCGCCCCATCCCATCCGGCCCCATCTCGCGCAACCGCTCCAACGCCGCGTTCGCGGCATCGGCCGACAATACCACGCCGTCGATCTGCAGCCGTGAGTAGCGCGGCAGGTCCAGCGCGACGCCCGCGAGCGTGGTCACCGTCCCGGAGGTCCCGAGCATGCTGACCGCGCCGTTGCGGATCTCGTGGCCGATGCAGTGCACCGCCTCGAACGGATGCAGCCGTTGCTGGACCATCTCGACCATCGCGTCGTAGGTCTCGCGATCGAACGCTGACGTGCGGAATCGCTCCGCCAGCGTGACAACCCCGATGGGGAGGGACGTATAGCCGATCAGCTCCGGCGGGCTGCCGCTCCCCGAGAGGCGCACCCAGGCGATCTCGGTCGAGCCGCCGCCGATGTCGAACAGCAGCGCGCGCTGCGCCCGCCCGCGCAGGAGCGGCGCGCAGCTTTCGACCGCGAGCTCGGCCTCCTCGCGGCTCGAGATCACCTCCACCAGCAACCCGGTCTCGGCCTGCACGCGCCTCAGGAACTCGGGCCCATTGCTCGCACGGCGGCAGGCTTCCGTGGCAATTGCCCGAACCCCGCGCAAGGGTCGCCGTTCCAACCGGTGCGCACAGGCGCGCAGCGCGGACACGGCACGGTCCATCGCATCGTCGCTGAGCTTGCCGGTGCGGTGGAGACCCTCGCCAAGCCGCACGACGCGCGAGAAGCTGTCGAGGACGCGAAATCCCACCGCGGTGGGTGCCCCGATCAGGAGGCGGCAATTGTTGGTACCGAGGTCGAGGGCGGCGAACGCAGGAACCGGACGGCCGCTCGACGTCGTCGCCGGATGCTGTGCGAAGCTCGTCCCTGTCCGGCCTTCGGTCATCAGGACCGCCTTTCAGCGCGACCACCTTCCGCTAATCTTCTCTCGTAGTCGTGATCCTGCAAGGTATTTCAGGGGTATGGTCTGGTGTGGCGGCGGCCATGGCGTTGCAAGGGCCGCCCGGCCGGTGCTACGCAGCGCCTCCGCGCCCGATGGGGGATAGTTTAGCGGTAGAACTCCCGGCTCTGACCCGGGCAGCCTTGGTTCGAATCCAGGTCCCCCAGGACGCCTCCGCGTAAGCGGCTGATGCGACAGGAAATATAAGCAGATCAGTGGACTAAGGGCACTCCGGTTCTACAAAACGGTGCCCCAATTGCCCCTCCGGATGACCCGTCCCTACCCTCACCCCAAAACTGGCGTCTATTGGGTCCGAAAAGTCGTCCCTGCGGCTCTAAGGCCGGCGGTCGGCCGTCGAGAGTTGATGCAGAGCCTGCGCACGAAAGACCCCAAGGAAGCACGCTCCAAGGCCCCTGCCGTCCTCGCCCAGTTCGAGGCCACCCTCGAAGCCGCCCGTCTTGGCGGTGGCGCTGGCAGGCAGGTCTCCCTGCGAGACATTACCGCGCTGACTGGCGAGTGGTATCGGCGCGAATGGGCGTTGTGGGCTGACGAGCCCGATCAGTATGGCCCCCTGGACATCGCAGAGGGGC
>DATAPS010000378.1:0-4022 GCA_036265085.1 Acetobacteraceae bacterium
ACCCGCCCTTCGTGTGTGGAGTCTTGCGGCGATCTCCGACACGCGGGCGTGGCCTTGGCTGCTGCTCGCGCCGACGCTGATCCTGATCGCGGCGGTCGTGCTCTACCCGACGATCCGCGGCATCGATTTCAGCTTCCATCAGATGCGGCTGAACCGGCCCGCGCTCGGGTTCGGCTATATCGGGCTCGCGAACTATGCAGCCTTGCTCAACGACCCCGTGTTCTGGGGCGCGCTCGGCAACACCGCGATCTGGGTCGGCGTCACCGTGCTGCTGGAGCTGACGCTCGGCCTCGCCGCCGCGATCGCACTCGACATGGAGCTGCCGGGTTCGCGCGCGATCGCGGTGATCGTGCTGCTGCCGTGGTTCCTGCCGGTCGTCGTCGCGGGGAATATCTGGGCGCTGATGCTCGACTCGCGGCTCGGCATCATCAATGCCGTGCTGACCGGCGTGGGCGTGCTCGACAGCTACAAGGCGTGGTTCGCCGACCCGAACTGGGCCTTGCCGGCGGCGATCCTTGTCGAAGCCTGGCACGGGTTTCCGTTCTTCGCGCTGCTGCTGCTCGCGGGGCTGAAGGGCGTGCCGCAGGAACTATACGAGGCGGCGGCGGTGGACGGGGCGACGTTCTTCCACCGGCTCGTGCACATCCAGCTGCCGTCGCTGCGCATGATTATCGTCGCGGTCGTCGTGCTGCGCGCGATCGCGCTGGTGAACGCGCCGGACCTGCTGCTGATCCTCACCGACGGGGGGCCGGGGCGGTCGAGCGAGGTGCTGTCGCTCTATGCGTTTCAGAAGGCGTATCGCGAGTTCAATTTCGGCTACGCGGGCGCGCTCTCCGTGGTGATGTTCGTGCTGCTGATGTTCTGCTCGTGGCTGTACGTGAAGCGTTCCGCGGTACTGAAGGAGTAGCGGATGCCCGTCCCCCGCGGCCGCACCGAACGCGCGCTCGGCATGGTCGTCGCGATCGGCTTCGCGGTGTTCGCGATCTTTCCCGTGGTCTGGACCTTGATCACCTCGCTCAAGCGCGAAGGCGACATCGTCACCCGCAACATCGTCCTGATCCCGAACCCGGCGACGCTCGCCAACTACATCGCGATCTGGACGCAATCGAACCTGCCGCCGCTGATGCGCAACAGCGCGGTGGTAACGACCTACACCGTGCTGATCTGCGTCGGCGCCGGCACGTTCGCGGCTTATGCGGTGTCGCGCGCGCGTTTCGCCGGGCGCAACCAGATGCTGCTGTTCTTCCTCGTGCTGCGGATGTTCCCTGTCGTACTGATGGTCATCCCGCTGTTCATCATCATGCGCGGCTTCGGCCTGCTCGACACGCGCATCGGCTTGGCGCTGGCCTATACCGGGTTCCTGCTGCCGATCTTCATCTGGATGATGAAAGGCTTTTTCGACGCGATCCCGCTGGAGCTGGAGGAGGCCGCGCGCATCGACGGCTGCTCGCGGCTCGGCGCGATGATCCGCGTGATCCTGCCGCTCGTGCGCGGGGGATTGTTCGCCTGCGCCGTGTTTGTCGCGATCGCCGCTTGGAACGAATATCTCTTCGCGCTGATGCTGACGACGAGCGCCGGCTCGCGCACCTGGCCGGTCGGGTTGCAGCTCATGGTGGGCGAATTCCAGCTGCCGTGGGGCGCGCTGAGCGCGGGCGGCATTCTCAGCATCCTTCCGGTGCTCGCGCTGTTCGCAATCGTGCAGCGCTCGATGGTGCGCGGATTGGCGGCGGGAGCGGTGAAGGGCTGACACCAAGAGTACCCAGGCGGACGCCGAAGCCGAACATGCACGGAAGTGGTGGAGGGGGTTTCCGCCATACTGTTACATAGCTTCGACAACACGTTCGGCTCGTTCCTGAAGACGGCGTTTTTGCGCGGAGGCCGCGCTATGCAGTGTGAGGCATGTGGTGAAGATAATCCCGTGGCCAACCGCTTTTGCCAGGGGTGCGGCCGTCCGCTGCTGACGACCTGCACGACGTGCGGCAGCAAAAGTATCCCCGGCACCGCATTTTGCGGCGCATGTGGAATGGCGCTTGAATCGCCTCGGGACGAGTCGAAGCAAAGGGAACGCGCGGCGCTAGTGCGCGCCTCCCGGAGCGAGCTGAAGCAGGTTACGGTCCTATTCGCCGACCTCGTCAGGTCGACTGAGTTCGTGGCCCGGCTTGATCCCGAGAAGGCGATGCAGTTTCTCGAACCCGCGCTCGACACCATGCGCGAGGCGGTCGAGCATTTCGGCGGCGCCGTCCTGCAGAATCTCGGTGACGGCATCATGGCGCTGTTTGGCGCACCGCGCGCGCAGGAAGGTCACGCGCTGCTCGCGTGTGAGGCGGCGCTGCGCATCCAGGAAGCCTTCTCTCGGAATGCTGCGCTTTCCATTCGCATCGGCCTGCACTCAGGAGAAGCGGTGACGCCGACCTCGAGGTCGGACCTGGTGAGTGCCTCGGGGGCAGGTGCTTACGGCATGACGCTGCATCTCGGGAGCCGGGTGCCGGCTCAAGTCGATCCCGGCGGCATCTGCATCACTGAGGACACGTACCGTCTCGTGCGGTCTTTCTGCGACGCGGAAGCGCTCGGCCAGGCGACGCTGCGAGGCGTGCCCAGGCCGTTGCAGCTCTTCGCGCTAAAGGGCCTGAAGGCAGCGGTTGCGAGCCAGCAGTTCCGAAGCGTCCGCCTCTCCGCTTTCCGCGGCCGTGAGCGGGAAATGTCGTTGCTCCAGGAGCGGTTAGCGGCGGTGGAAAGTGGGGCTGCGAGCGTCATCGGAGTCGTTGGGATCGCCGGAAGCGGGAAGAGCCGCCTCTGTTACGAATTCGCGGATTGGTGTCGAGAACGCTTGATCCCCGTTCACGAGGCACGGGCCCATCCGTACGGCCGGGCGACGCCTCTCAAGCCGATGCTCGAATTCCTGCGCTCGAACATCTTTCGCGTGGCGGCCGGCGACGAGCCGCGTTCGGCGATGGCGAAAATCGTGGATTGCCTCGCGGAGATCGGTCCCGAGTTCGCGGCCGATCTTCCGGTGGTTTGCGAATTCCTCGGCATCCCGCACGGCGAGCGCACGCAGCCCTGGCGCAACCCGCGGCAACGGAACGCGAAGATTTTGGAGATCGTTCGCCACCTCATCCGTTCGCGCGGAGGGACCACATCCGTCGTGATCATCGAGGACCTGCACTGGCTCGACGAAGCGAGTGAAGAATTCGTCGCGACACTCGTCGATGCGGTCGTCGGGACTCGCACGATGCTCGTCGCTAATTTCCGCCCGGGCTACGCCTCGCCCTGGATGGGCGCCTCCCACTATGAGCAGATTGAGCTGCAGGAGCTCAGTGCCACCGACACCGACGCGCTCGTGGACGACCTCGTCGGGCCGGAACCTGAGTTGCACGAGATGCGATCGCTGATCTCGAGCCGAAGCGGCGGCAACCCGTTCTTCGCCGAGGAGCTCGTGCGCTCCCTAGTCGACCGTGCCGTTCTTACCGGCGAACGAGGTGCCTACCGACGCGGCGCAACGGCGAGCGCGGGTTCGCTTCCGATGACCGTGCAGGCGGTCATCGGTGCGCGCATCGACATGCTCCCTCCGCTCGAGCGCGAGATTCTGCAGATCGGGGCCATTATCGGAAAGGAGATCGAGATTCCCATTCTCCGGCGCGTCGCCGACCATCCGCCCCACCTGGTGGACGGTGCTCTCGATCACCTCTGCGGGGTCGGATTGCTCTATCCCCGGAGCGGTTTCGACGCGCGCGGTTACGGCTTCCGTCATCCGCTGATTCAGGAAGTCGCTTATTCGACGCAGCTGAAGGCGCGCCGTGGAGTCCTGCACGGCGCTATCGCCCGTGCGCTTGAAGAAGTTTCGCTTGGACAGAATGATGAGACCGCCGCTCTGATCTCCTATCACCTGGAGGAAGCGGGCGAGCTCCATAAGGCTGCATTGTATGCGGCGCGAGCGGCGCGATGGGTGGGGCGGGCCAGTCCCGCACAAGCGACGAGGCACTGGCATAAGGTAAGGCAAATCATGGCCGGCGAACCTCGCTCCC
>DATAPS010000379.1:0-5895 GCA_036265085.1 Acetobacteraceae bacterium
GGCCGCCCCGGACAGCAGGCTGACGTAGCGCCCGGCCATCGACGACGTGTGGATCAGCACGCCGTCCTGCTGCGCCCGCATCAACGGCAGCGCTGCGATCGTGCAGTAGAAGGCGCTGTTCAGGTTGGCTTGAATTACCTCATTCGCCGCGGCGGGCGTGATGTCCGGCCAGTCGCGCTTCGTCACGTTCAGCCCCGCATTGCTGACGAGGATGTCGAGCCGGCCGTGCGCGGCCTTGATCGCGTCAGCGATCGCCTGCACCCGTGCGGCATCGGTGACGTCCCCCTGCTCCACCCGCGCCGCCCCGCCGATCCGCTGCGCGACGGACTGCAATGGCTCCTTCCTGCGCCCGGTCAGGACGACTCGCGCTCCCTCGCGGGCCAGCGTCATCGCCGTGGCCTCGCCGATGCCGCTGCCCGCGCCGGTCACCCATGCAACCTTGCCGTCCAACTTGCCCATGATCCGTTTCCCCCAGCCTTGCCGCGCGTCAACACCCGTGGTGGGATCGATACCGCGTTCCGGGAGGAAACATGAAAATTGCGAAGGTCGAAACCCTGCGCGCCGATGCCGGTTGGCGGATGTTCTCGTTTCTGAAGGTGACGACCGACAGCGGGATCATCGGCTGGTCCGAATACAACGAGAGTTTCGGCAGCCCGGGCCTTTCCGGCGTCATCGAGAAGTTCATTCCTCTCCTGATCGGCCAGGATCCGGGCGCCTTCACCCGGATCGTGGCGATGCTGCACGTGAACTCCCGGCAGAGTCCGGGCGGCGTGGTCCAGCAGGGACTGGCGGCGATCGAGAACGCGCTGCTCGACGTGACGGCGAAGGACCTCGGCGTCCCCGTGTATGCCCTGTTCGGCGGCCCGGTACGCGACCGCATCCCGGTCTATTGGTCGCACACCGGCACGTATCGCGTGCGCAACGCCGACATGATGGGCGTGCCGCCGCTGCTGACCTATGACGACCTTGCCCGCCACGGGGCCGAGATCCGCGCCCGCGGCTTCCGCGCGATGAAGACGAACGTTCTGCCGATGGTTGACGGCAAACTCGTTCCGTTCAATCCCGGCTTCGGCCGCACCAAGGGCTGGCCCGAGCTGAACTGGGACGCCACGACGATCGAGGCAGCGAAGCGCACGCTCGCCGCACTCCGCGAAGGCGCAGGCCCCGACATGGAGCTGATGCTCGACGTCAACTTCCATTTCAAGACGGAGGGCTTCCTCCGCATCGCGGAGGCCGTGGCGGAGTTCAACCTCAGCTGGCTCGAGATCGACACGCACGACGCCAAGGCGCTCGCCTATATCCGCAGCCGCGCGCATTGCCCGATCGCATCCTGCGAAACGCTCTGCGGCCGGCGCGACTTCAAGCCGTTCTTCGAGGACTACGCGATGGATGTCGCGATCGTCGACGTGCCGTGGAACGGGATTGCAGAGTCGATAAAGATCGCCAACACGGCCGACACGTACGAAATCAACGTCGCGCCGCATAATTTCTACGGGCACCTCTGCAGCATGCACAGCGCCCATTTCTGCGCGTCGGTGCCGAACTTCCGCATCATGGAGATCGACATCGACAGCGTCGTCTGGCGCGACGAATTCGTCACCGCCGTTCCGGTCATCGAGAACGGGGAGCTGATCTTGCCGACCGGCCCCGGCTGGGGCATCGACATCAACGAGGCAGCGGTGCGCGCGCGGCCGCCGAAGAACTGACGCCGCACCGAGATGGCGGCTCGAGACCCGCCCTACGCGCCAGGGCGACCGTTCGATTTCCACCCCCAGTCGTCAATACCAGAGGAACTGACCCAGAATGGCCAAATACAAGATCATCACGCCGGTCGGCGCGAGCTTCACCGTCGCGGGCGGCGGCTACGACTACGAAATGGAGGCGCTGGCCGGCATGGATGCGGAGATCGTCGAGGCGCCCGCGGACGAGGACACGTTCATCAAGGCGGCGCAGGATTGCGACGCGGTCTACGGCAAGGCGATCCGCTTCAACAAGAAGATCATCGCTGCGCTGCCGAAGAGCTGCCGCGCGATCGTGCTCGGGTCGGTCGGCGTGGACAGCGTCGATGTGGTCGCGGCGACCGCGCGCAACATGCCGGTCACGAACTGCCCGGACACGTTCATCGAGGAAGTCGCCGACCATGCGATGGCGCTGCTGCTCGCCGGCCACCGCCGCCTGATCGAACAGGACCGCATGGTGCGCGAAGGCCGCTGGCGCGACGGGCGGCCACAGCTGCTGCAGATCCCGCGCCTGATGGGCCAGACGCTCGGCTTCATCGCGTTCGGCCGCGTGGCGCGTCTCACTGCGTTGCGCGCGAAGATGTTCGGGCTGCGGATGCTCGCCTACGATCCGTTCATCGAGGAGACGCTGATCCGCGAATACGGCGCCGAGCCCTCGACCTTGGAGGAGGTGCTGCGGAATTCCGACTACATCACCATGCACGCCCCCGGCACGCCGAACGCCGAGAAGATGCTGAAGGAGAAGCACTTCCGGATGATGAAAAAGAACGCATGGTTCATCAACACGGGCCGTGGCGCGACGGTCGATGAGGAGGCGCTGATCCGCGCCTTGCAGGAGAAGTGGATCGCGGGCGCTTCGCTCGACGTCCTCGAGGTCGAGCCGCCGCGCCAGGACAATCCGATCCTGCAAATGCCGCACGTGATCCTCAGCCCGCACAACGCCTCGGCATCCGCGCGCTTCGATCCGGCGCGGAAGCGGCGCGTCGGCCAGGAGCTGTCGCTGGTGCTGAGCGGCCGCTGGCCGATGAGCTGCGTCAATCCCGAGGTGCTCGCGAAGGCGGATCTGCGCCGCTGGCAGCCGTACCCGATCACCCGCGGCCCCAACAGCTGATCCGAACGATCCGTCAACCTCGGAGAAGCGCCCACGCAACGCGCTGTGCCCGTGCGGGTCCGGGCAAGCTGCCAACGGCGGATGATGTAGCCCCGCTCGCGCGCCCAGGGTTGGCCGGGTGAAGCCCGGTCAAACCCTATCACGGCGAAGAGAGAAGTTGCGGATGGGCGTGGCGAGAGGCGAGCTAACGCGGGCTTGGCCCCGCCTCGATAGATCCATTCGGGCCGGTGAACGTGCTCGTACCGTTGGGGTTGCTCATGAGCAAGCCCTGGCCCCCGCCTGGAGTTGCCACGGTTGCCAATGAACCCACTCGCCCGGTCACGACTCCCAGTCCACGGGGCACCCCCACAGCCGTCCCCACGCCAGGGAACTGCGACCCGATCAGTGGTGCGGGCGACCCCGTGGAGAACCCCTGTGCTCCGGTGAAGGTGGTTGCGCTGTGCGCCGCCGCTATTGGAGTAGCGGCAGACGCCAACGCGACAAGGACGGTCCAAATTTGTGCGCGCGACAGCATGATGTGCTCCTATTCTGCAAGCGGCCATCTCAACGGCAGCTATGGATTGCGGCCGGCAGGATCGGACGCGGCGAGCAAGGATCTCGTGGATCTCTCGCTTTGACCCGTGTTGCCTGAATTGTCGGCTGCCCACAGCTGGGGTGTCTCGGGGCGCTTGGCTAAGCGATTTGCAAGCGTGTGGGCTGCGCGTATCGCACCATTCGCCACCGGGTGCGTCGCGTCATGAATAGCGGGGACGCCGCGTCCGTCGAGATCCGTCGTCGGGATCATGTCCTTCTCGGTCCAGCAGTGCTGCGCATGCGCCGATTCCGGCCTGTCGGCTCGCTTGGGCAGCAGTTGCATTCCGCGACTCTTCCGGGGGCGCAACGCCTCGCTCCGACTCCCTCCCCGCAAGCCGGGAGAGAGAACACGGTCGGATCGAACTTCCTCTTGCGCGGGAGGGGCACTTCCGTTTTGAAGCTCACCGCTCCACGATGCTGCACCACGCTCTCGTAGTTCGGAAGCCATTCCA
Source organism: Acetobacteraceae bacterium (assembly GCA_036265085.1). Lineage (GTDB taxonomy): Bacteria > Pseudomonadota > Alphaproteobacteria > Acetobacterales > Acetobacteraceae > DATAPS01. The sequence goes on from DATAPS010000379.1 coordinate 3,876, forward strand.
TGAAGCTGATGAGTTTCCTCCGCCCCGACGGCTCCACCAGCTGGGGCGTCGTCCAGGGCGATGGCGTCGCCGATCTTGGCGACCGCGCACCGACGTTGCGCGACGCGCTCCAGAACGGCACGAACCTGCGCGCCGAGTCCGCGCCGCTGCACCCGCTCGCGTCGATAAAATTCCTCCCGCCGATTCCCGATCCGGACAAGATCATCTGCGTCGGGCTCAACTACCTAAGTCATATCCTTGAAGGCGGCCGCGAACCGCCGAAGCAGCCGACGATCTTCACCCGCTGGAGCAATACCCAGGTCGGCCACATGCAGCCGATGATCCGCCCGAAGGCGTCCGACCATTTCGACTTCGAAGGCGAGATGGCCGTCGTCATCGGCAAGAGCTGCCGCCACGTGCCGAAGGAGGACTGGCAGAGCGTCGTCGTTGGCTATAGCTGCTACAATGATGGCTCGATCCGCGACTGGCAGCGCCACAGCTCACAATTCACGCCGGGCAAGAATTTCCCGGGCACAGGCGGCTTCGGCCCGTGGATCGTGACGCCCGACGAAGTCGGCGACATCGGCCGCCAGTCGCTCGTCACGCGCCTCAACGGCGAGGAAGTACAGCGCGCCACGATCGACGATCTCGTGTTCGACACACCCGCGCTGATCGCCTACTGCTCGACGTTTACCACGCTCGAGCCCGGCGACGTCATCATCACCGGCACGACCGGCGGCGTCGGCGCCTATCGCGATCCGCCGCTCTGGATGAAGCCCGGCGACACCGTCGAGGTCGAAGTCAGCGGCGTCGGCATCCTCACCAATCCAATCGCCGCGGAGCGTTGACGACATGAGTGGAACGCGCACACCCGAAGCGCTCGCCGCCGAGTTCGATATGTTTCTCGCGCGCGCCGGCGTCACACTCACGCCGGAGCACCGGGAGACTGCGCTCGCGAGTTACCCCGATTTCCGGGCGCAGATCGACCTGCTGCACGCGATACGCGCCCACACCGCGGAGCCCTCGAACATCTACACGCTGTTCCCGCGGAGGGCTGAATCGTGAACGCGCAGTCGATCGCGGAAGCCGGACGCGCGCTCCGGTCCGGTCAGACGACCTCTGAGGCGCTGACCCGCGACGCCCTCGCCGTGGTCGCTGCTAAAAATCCCGCGCTGCACGCCTTCGTCCTGATCGACGGCGAGAACGCGCTCGCCGCCGCCCGCGCCGCCGACGCGGAGTTGCGCGCCGGGAAGGACCGCGGCCCGTTCCACGGCATCCCCTATGCGCTGAAGGACATTTATGACACCGCCGGCTTGCGCACGACGTGCCATTCCAAGCTGCGCGTCGATAATGTCCCCGACCAGGACAGCGTCGTTGCCGCTCGGCTGAAGGCGGCCGGCGGTATCATGCTCGGCAAGCTCGCCACGCACGAATTCGCGCTCGGCGGTCCGAGCTTCGACCTCCCGTTCCCTCCGGCCCGCAATCCGTGGAATCCCGAGCACGTCACGGGCGGCTCGTCGTCCGGCTCCGGCGCCGCCATCGCGTCCGGCATGGTCCGCATGGCGATGGGGTCGGACACCGGCGGCTCGATCCGCGGCCCGGCGGCGTATTGCGGCACCGCCGGCCTCAAGCCCACGTACGGGCGCGTCAGCCGCCGCGGCGTGTTTCCGCTGTCCTACACGCTCGACCATTGCGGCCCGCTCTCGCACAGCGTCGAGGACGGCGCGATCACGTTGCAGATCATCGCCGGGCACGACGCGGAGGATCCGGCCAGCGCCGACGTGCCGGTCACGGATTACGTCGGGGGAATCGCGGGCGGCGTCGCGGGCCTGCACATCGGCATCCCGCGCGCATTCTTCTCCGCAGCGTCGATCGTAACGCAGGAAGGGCTCGCCGAAATCGATCGAATCGCCGGTTTGCTTCGTCACGCGGGGGCGACGGTGGAGGACGTCGCGTTGCCCGACTATACGCTGTTCGCGGCGTGTGGCCGGATCATCATGATCTCGGAAGCGTTCGCGATCCACGAGCACGACCTGCGCAC
>DATAPS010000380.1:0-6629 GCA_036265085.1 Acetobacteraceae bacterium
GTGACACCGAGATTATTCGACAGCAGGGCCATCAGCATGAAGCCGAGAAACGCGAGATAGAGCGCGTGGTATTGCTTCGTGCGCCGCGCGTCGAGCCGTCCCGCCGCCAGCTCGACGGCGATGTAGTCGCGGCTGAACCAAGCCGTTGTCGCGCCGACGAAGGCCGTCAGCATCGTCATGTGCGCCGCCAGCGGATCGACCAGGAACAGGTCGCCATGCGCCGGCGACCCCGGCAGGCGGCAGGCAAGGACGAACGCCAGGGCGCTGGCGGCGATCGTCACCCAGGCCGCCGGCAAGCGCTCGGGTGCCGCCGCGATCAGAGCAGAGGCGGCCAGCGGCACGAACGGCACCACTCCGGCCAATAGAAACAGATCGAGCGTCATCGGTGCATGCTGCTGATGCGGTCGAAATGACCGATGTCGAGGCTGTCGAACCGCGCACGGATGCGGAAGAAGAAGATTCCGAACACCACGAAGGCGACCAGGATCAGTACGGCGACCGACAGCTCGACGACCAGCGGCATCCCGGCCACGCTCACGGCGGCGAGGATCAACCCGTTTTCGAGCGACATGAACCCGATCACCTGGGTCAGCGCGAGCCGCCGCGAGATCATCACGAGCTGGCCGAGCAGCACCACCGACAGCGCAAGCGCCAGATCCTCGCGCGTGAGATTGCTGTCCTGGAACGTCACCGGCAGCACGACGAGGATTGCCAGCGCCACCAGGCCGACGCCAAGCACCATCGACATGAAGATGCCGAGCGCGGGTTCCACGGAGCGCTGGATGTTCAGCCGTTCGATGAGCTTGAGCATGGCGATCGGGATCACGACGCCTTTGGCTGCGAGCGTGATGACGGCTGTTGCGTAGAGCTGTGGTGCCCCCTGCACATAGCCCTGCCACGCCGCCGCGGCCGCGAGCGCCACGGCCTGCAGGGCATATGTGGTCACCACCGCCTTGGTTCGCCGCTGATAGAGCAGCCCGAACGAAAGGATCAGGACTGCGGTGCCGAGCAGATGCGACAGATCGTAGGACAGCGCGCCGTAATGCGTCGGCATCACGCGAACCCTTGGCTGATGAACAGGAACACGACAGCCAGAAGTCCGAGCAGCACCGCGACCCCGAGGAACTCCGGAACCCGGAAGACCCGCATTTTGGCGATCGACGACTCGAACACCGCGAGGACGATGCCGAGCATGACGGTCTTCACCGCCCAGAGCACGACTCCGACGAGCCACAGCGACGGTGCCCGTCCGGCATCCGCCATCCCGAACGGGAGCATGATCGCGCCGATCAGCGTCACCCACAGCAGCAGCCGCAGCGCGGCGCCCAACTCGATCAGCGCGAGATAGCGGCCGGAGTATTCCAGCGCCATCGCCTCATGCACCATCGTCAGCTCGAGATGCGTGGCTGGGTTGTCGACCGGGATGCGGCCGTTCTCCGCCACGGCGAGGGCCATGAGCGCGATGACCACGAGCGCGAGAGAGACGCGCAACCCCAGCGTGCCGTCACGAAGAGCCGACAGGACGGCGTCGAGATTGGTCGTTCCCACGAGCAGCGCAAACGTGAAGAACACCAGGATCAGCGCGGGTTCGGCGAACACCGCGAATGTCGTATCGCGGCTCGCGCCGATGCCGCCGAACGCGGTGCCGACATCCATCGCCGCGAGCGCCACTGATGCCCGCGCCAGCGTCAGCAACCCCGCGAGCACGATCAGGTCGGCGAGCCCGGCCGTCGTCATCCCGCGGGCGAAACTGGGCACCAGCATCGCCGCCGCGAGCATCGCCGCGAAGCTGGCGGTGGGCGCCGCGCGGAACAGCCAGGATGCATTCTCGGCAATCACCGGCTGCTTGCGGATCAGCCGCCGCAGGTCGCGATAGGGCTGCAGGGGCGGCGGCCCGACGCGCCCCAGCAGTCGTGCTTTGACGCTGCGGACGATGCCGGACAGCAGCGGAGCGGCGCCCAGCATCAGCGCCGCGTGAAGGATCGTCGCGAGCAGCGCGAGCAGGATCGTCATGTCTGCTGCAGAACCGCAACGGCCGCGAGAAACAGCACGAGCACGGAAAACATCACGACGAGCGTTCGTCGGATGGTCAGGAACTGCATCCGGTCGACGAAACCCGACGCCGCCTCGCGCATCCGGGCGCCGGGCTGGAAGAGGCCAGCATCCGCCGGATCGGCGTCCGTCTCGCTATAGAGAGCGGGCCGTGTATCGCCGGGAGGTGGCATGTCGAGCGTTTGCCGCGCGGCCAGCAGCGCCCCCGCCAGCGTGCGGCGCAGCGGCTGGGCGAAGCTCGCAGCACCATACTGAGTCGCCGGATCGCCGAACGGCAACCAGGGCGGCGGCGCGCCGAACCCGCAATCCCAGGCCGGGCTGGTTGCGTGCCCGGCCATGACCCGGCCGCGCATGGCCAGGATGATCGCGCCGGCGGCGAGGCCCAGGAGGGCGGCGATCCCGACCGCGACATAACCGGGCGCGTCGGGCTGGGGCGCGAGGAGGAGCAGCGATCGAGCGGCGATTCCGCGTCCAGGCAGCAGCGCCCGCAGTGCTGGATCGGCCAGCGCGAGGACGGTACCGGGAAACAGCCCGATGATCCCGGTCACGCCCGCAAGTCCGATCAGCGCGGACCGCATCGGCGCACCCGGTTCCGTCGCCGCGGCCGCGCGTGGTGAGCGGGGGCGCCCGAGGAATCCAATGCCGATCAGCCGGATTGCCGCCGCCGCGGCGAGCGCCGCCGCAAGGGCCATCAGCGCCGCGACGACGCACGTGACCAGCTGGAAGCCGAGCCCGCCGACATGCGGGGCAGCGATGATCGCCTGGAACAGCGTCCATTCACCTGCGAACCCGCCGGTCGGCGGGAGCGCCGCCAGCCCGGCCGCGCCCGCCAGCATCGCGGCGGTGGTCACTGGCATCCGGTGGATCAGCCCGCCGAGGCGTGCGAGCGACCGCGTGCCCGCATGATGCTGCACGGCGCCCGCGCCGAGGAACAGCAAGCCCTTGAATGTGCCGTGGGCCATGGCGTGCAGCAGTGTTCCGGTCAGGCCGAGCGCGGCCAGCGCGGTCAGGTCGGTTGCCCGTGCCGCAAGCGCGACGCCGAGCCCGATCGCCATCAAGCCGAGATTCTCGACCGTCGAGCACGCGAGTACGAGCTTGAGATCGACTTCCATGTTCGCCCGCAGCGCCCCGAGCACCGCGCCCCCGGCGCCGACCGCGAGCAACGGGATCGCCCACCATAACGGCTGCGCCGGTCCGCACAGGTCGAGCAGGAATCGGATCACCACATAGAGCCCGACCTTCGTCATCGCTCCGGACATCAGCGCCGAGACATGCGACGGCGCCGTCGCATGCGCAGGGGGCAGCCAGACGTGGAGCGGCGCGAATCCCGCTTTCGACCCCGCCCCGATCAGGACGAGCGCCAGCACCGCGGCCGCCCGCCACCCATCCGGCGGATGCGCCCGCATCGCTGCGAACGAACCGCCCCCGAGCAGCGCGAAAGCGGGCACGAGGCAGGCGGCTCCGAGCACGGCCATGCCGAGATAGAGCAGCGCCGCGGCGCGGGCGGCGGCATCCTCTGCCTGGGTCAGCACCAGCACGAACGAGGCGACCGACATCAGTTCGAAGCCGAACACCAGGGCGAACCCGTCCGCCGCCAGGAGCGTCAGCGCCATCCCCGCGATGAACAAAGGAAACGCCGGCGCGGTCTTGCCCGAATCCTGGTCGAGCGCCGCCACGCTCGCCGCCGCGCCGAGCCAGAACACCAGAAGGAGGAACCATGCCGACAGGCCGTCGATGCCGAAGGTCATCCCGGAGCCGGGTAAGCCGACGGGGAGGGGAAGGGTGGCGGCGGGAGCTCCCGCGAGCAAATACGCCAGCGTCAGCAGGCCCGCCGCTCCGCACAATCCGCCGGTCGCGATCAGCCCGGCGCGGCGGTCCGGCGCGAGACCGAGCAGCAGCAGGACTGCGGAGAGGGAGGCAAGGGCGGGAAGGGCGAACCCGGTCACCTCATGACGATAGAGGTGTCGCCGCCGCGCCGGAAGCGCGGAAGACGACGGTGCGCATCAATCCGAAATTCACGAACATCCCGGCGATCGCGCCTGCGGACACCGCGATCACGGGATGGACGACCGCGAGCGGCATGGTCGCGATGACGGCGACATAGGTACCGCGGTTCAGCGCGAGCCCCGGCAGATTGAGCAGCAGGAACAGCGCCCACTGCCGATGCACCCCTCTGCCGCCGCCGCGGCCGCGGAACGTCCAAACGCGGTTCAGTCCCCAGGTCACGCTCGCGGCAACGAAATAGGAGACGAACCCCGCCGCGTACAGCCCGACGGTGCCTCTCAGTGCATAGACCACCGCGGTATCGACGGCGAACCCGCACACCCCAACGCACCCGAACCGCAGGAACTGGGCCGCCAGCGCCACCCGCGCTGGCGTTGCGACCCGACCGAGCCAGCCCGGCAGCGAGATTTCGGACGTCATCATGCCGCGCTGCTACCCGACCGATAACTCTGGTGCAACCTCCGGATGTATGCCCGTCATCGAACCTTCACGCCCGATGCCGCCCGGCTCGGATACGCACCGCGCCTCACCATCGGAAGCCGAAATGTCCGCACTCCTTCTGGTCGTGTTCGACGGGCTGCGGCCCGACATGATCGACGCCCGGGTTACGCCGAATCTCGTGCGCTTCGGGGCGATGGGAACACGGCTGCCCTTCGCCCGCTCGGTGTTTCCCTCCGAGACCCGCGTCTGCACCGCTTCCGTCACCACTGGGTGCCACCCGCGGCGTCACGGGGTGGTTGCCAACCGGATTGCCCACCCGCGCGGCGGCGAGGCCGTCGACACCGGGGACGCCGCCCGGCTACGGCGATTCGAGGACGAGATCGGGGCGCCGCTCGTCGAGATGCCGACCCTTGGTGAACGTCTCGCGGCGGCCGGACGGTCGTTTGCGGTGCTATCGAGCGGAAGTACGGGTCAAACCTACGTCCTCAATCCGCGCGCGGACGCGCTCGGGCAGATCACGTTGAGCGCTCATGGTGTCCACGCCTGCTCCGCTGCCGGCCGAAAACTCCTCGACAAGCTACCCACGCCGGCGAAGCCCGCGCCGGATCGGGCCGAGTGGATCGCGGAGGCGTTCCGCACCCAGTTCCTGCCCGAAGCCCCAGACGCGACGGTCCTGTGGCTTTGCGAGCCGGATACGAGCGCGCATTACGGCGGCCTGAACTCGTCCGCCATGCAGGCCGCCCTGCGGCGCACCGACGCGGCGTTCGGCCGGATCCTGGACGATTGGGAGGCTGGCCCGCAGCGCGAGCGCCTGCAGATCATGGTCGCGTCCGACCATGGCCATACCGCGGTCACCGGCCATCGCAGCGTCGGATTGCTGCTCGCGGGTACGCCGGATTCAAGCCGCTGCACCCTGGTCAGCGGCTCGAGCGGCGGGATCGTGGTGCCGGACGGGGATGCCCACCGGATCGTCCGGCTCGCGGAATGGTTCACGCGGCAGGAGTGGTGCGGCTGCGTGCTCGCCGCTGCGGCGGCCGACGCGGCCGAAGGCGTGCTGTCGCGCGAGGTCGCGCTGATCGAGCATTCCCGTGCCGCGCATGTCCTGTTCACGCTGCGCAACGACGAGAATGGAACACTCGAGGATGGCCGGCTCGAAATCGGCGCCGGGACGCATGGCGGATTATCGCGGCCGGAGATGCGGACGGTGATGATGCTGGCGGGCAGCCGGATCCGGCGCGGTTGGGTATCGGATTGGCCAGCGGGGCTGCCGGATATTGCCCCAACTATGCTCGCCCTGCTCGCGGTGCCGGGCGGCGGGGAGATGGACGGGCGGGTGCTGACCGAGGCGTTCGCTGATGGCGCGGAACCGGCCGAAAACAGGTCACCGGAGACGTGGGAGGCTTCCGCGGCCGGCTATTCGCAGGTGCTCGCGCGCGTCCGGCTCGGGCGGCATGTGTGGATCGACGGCGCCGAAAGATACGGGATCTGACCGCGCGTTCATCGCCGGTTCGTGGGAACCGGCTTAGGCTATCGCGCCTACTCCGCCGCGACCGCCATCGCGTTCTCGACCGGCAATTCCGCCGTCGCCGCGCGCATCCATACAGCGGTGTCATGAAACGCCGCCCCGCCGTTGGGGCCGACCGGATCGTCGCTGGTCAGCGCGTTGATCCCGACGCCGCCCTCGAAATCCTCGTTCGGCCATACGCTCTCGACCACCACCACGCCCGGCTGCAGGCCGTCGAACAGGCGCGCGTGCACCACCACCTCGCCCTGCGCGTTGCCGAGCCGCACGCGGCTGCCCTCCAGCACGCCGAGGCGCATCGCATCCTCGGGATGGATCAGGGCGGTCGGGCGGCCTTCGCGCCGCCGTGAGGTCGGCGTCTCGGTGAAGCTCGTGTTGAGGAACTGGCGCGCCGGTGCCGCCACCAGCCGGAACGGACGGTCCGCAGAGGCGTCGTCGACCAGGGGGACGTAGTCGGGGAGCGATGGCAGCGCGTGGTGGTGGGGACCCAAAGCCGCCCAATCCGGCGAGAACCGGAATTTTCCTCCCGCATGCCCGAAGCCGTCGAGGAAATGCGAGGCACGGAAATCGACTGCCGCATCGACCCAGCGCCGCTCGACCACCTCCGCCG
>DATAPS010000381.1:0-2454 GCA_036265085.1 Acetobacteraceae bacterium
CTCGGCGGCACGATGCGGCTCGGCGCCTATCCGGCGATCCTAGCGGATGGCTCTCTGGTGCAGGAGATCTACGGCAGCGGTCGGATCTGGGAGCGGCACCGTCATCGCTACGAGGTCAACGTGCGGTATCGCGAGCAGCTCGAAGCGACCGGCCTCCGATTTTCCGGCATGTCGCCGGACGGCATCCTGCCGGAGATCATCGAACTGCCGGGGCATCCCTGGTTCGTGGGCGTGCAGTTCCACCCGGAACTGAAGTCGAAGCCATTCGATCCGCACCCGCTGTTCCGCGACTTCATCGCGGCGGCGGTGAGGCAGGCGCGTCTTGTCTGAGGTGATCGCGCGCGGGCGGCCAGTTCAGGTGGGGCCGGTCGCGATCGGCAACGACCTGCCGCTCGTGCTCATTGCAGGGCCGTGCCAGATCGAGAGCCGCGCACATGCGCTGGAGGTTGCGGACGCGCTCGCCGAACTCGGCCGGTCGCACGGCGTCGGGGTGATCTACAAGAGCAGCTACGACAAGGCGAACCGCACCAGCGTCGCTGCGGCGCGCGGAGTCGGGATGACGAAGGGCCTCGACATCCTCGCGGAGGTGCGTGCGCGCACCGGCATGCCGGTGCTGACGGACGTGCATGCGGCGGATCAATGCGGGCCGGCGGCAGAGGCTGTGGACGTGCTGCAGATCCCCGCCTTCCTGTGCCGCCAGACGGATCTGCTGCTGGCCGCGGGCGAGACCGGGCGCGCGATCAATGTCAAGAAGGGGCAGTTCCTGGCACCCTGGGACATGCGCCACGTCGCGGCGAAGATCGCCAGCACGGGAAATGAGCGCATCCTGCTCACGGAGCGCGGCGCGAGTTTCGGCTACAACACGCTGGTCAATGACTTCCGCGCGCTGCCGGAGATGGCGCGCACCGGCTATCCCGTGGTGTTCGATGCGACGCATTCGGTGCAGCAACCGGGCGGGCAGGGCGCGTCGTCCGGCGGCCAGCGTGAGTACGCGCCGATGCTCGCGCGGGCGGCGGTCGCGGTGGGCATTGCCGCGGTGTTCATCGAGACGCATCCGGATCCCGATCGCGCGCCGAGCGACGGGCCGAACATGATCCCGCTGCGGGAGATGCCGGCGCTGATTGCGTGGTTGCAGGCGTTCGATCGGTTGGCCAAGCGCTCGGACGGATCCAAAAGAACGTAAGCGTCACGCGGGCAAGCCGGCTCGGCGGAGGCGCTCCGCGAACCGATCCGCGACCGCGCCCGACAGCGGCGTACGGGCGCGAAACGTCGAGACCGTGTAGTCCGGTGAGAGATCAATGAGTTGCGCGGCGAAATGTTTTGCCTCGTCCATTTCGCCCTGCGCGACGAGGCTCGCGATCAGGCAACGCAGGTTCGACGAGTTGCTGGTGTTGCGGATGGCCGAGAGCCGTCCCCAGCCGGCGGCTTCCTCGAAGCGGTTTGCCAGGTAGTAAGCCTGGGACAAGCAATGCTCGAACCAGGGCGCATCCGAGCCGATGGGCGATAGGCGGACCGCATGTTCGGCTCGCGCCACGGATCTCTCGTAGTCCCCGAGGTATCCGCACGTGACGCTGCTCTGGCCCCAGGCCCATGGCCAGCTGGGGTTCGAGGCGATCGCGCTTTCGAGGAACTCGTTCCCGGACTGATAGTCCCTGAACGCGTACGATTGCACGTGCCCGAACATCGTGAGGCTGTGCGCGTCGTTCGGGTCGTATTTCATCGCCGCCCGCGCACTGTCGACAGCCGCGCGTATCGCCTCGTCACGCGGGGCCCATCCCTGGGCCGCGCGTGTCAGGTTCAAGAACGCGAGCTGAGCGTAGGCGAAAGCGTACTGCGGATCCGAAGCGATCGCCTGCTGCAAGAGCGCGTTCGCGCGATCGAGAGCCTTTCGTTCGATCCGGTGCATCTGATCGAGCGCCTGCAGCGTCAGATCATAGGCCGTCATGTTCTCCGGATGCTTGCGGGTCGCGCGTGCGAGTTCGCGTTCGCGCAGATGCGGCGCGACGGCCGTCGCGACCCGAATCGCAATGCGGTCTTGAAAGTCGAAGAGATCATCAAGTTTGCCGTCGAAACGATCGGTCCAGATCACCTGTCCGCCGGGCGCTTCGGCGAGCTCGACCGCGATGCGCAGAGCGCCGCCTGCGCGGCGGACGCTGCCGTGGACGACGTAGCGCACGTCGAGCTCGTGGGCGATGCGGCGGAGATCGAGCGGGCTGCCGGCGAAGAGATGGCTGGAGCTTCGGGCGATGACGAGCAGGTGTTTGAGGCCCCCGAGCGCACGGATGATGTCGTCCACCATGCCTTCGGCGAAATAGGCGTCGGCCTGGTCCCCTTGCAGCGTGCGGAACGGCAGCACCGCGAGTGAGGTGCGGTACTCCGTGACCGCATCGGGCCGGGCGGGTTGCGACTCGCGCGGGAGGGCGGGCATCCCCGCCCACGCGCGGCAGGCCTGGA
>DATAPS010000382.1:0-2823 GCA_036265085.1 Acetobacteraceae bacterium
CGCTTCATGCGCGGCGCACGCGCGGATCGAGCACCGCGAAGATCAGGTCCATCGCCAAGTTCAGCGCGACGAACAGCACCGAGATCACCAGCACGACCCCCTCGACCTCCGGATAGTCGCGGGCGTTCACCGCGTCGACCAGCAGTCCGGACAGGCCGGGATAGTTGAACACGTATTCGACCAGCACCGTCCCGCCGAGCAGCGTTCCGAGATGCAGCGCGATGACCGTGACGACCGGCATCAGCGCGTTGCGCAGCACGTGATGCACCAGGATGCGCCCGCGGCCCACGCCCTTCGCCCGCGCGGTCCGCACGTAATCGCGCAGCGAAACATCGAGCACGGCGGCGCGGGTCATGCGGAACACCGTCGCGAACAATCCGAGCGCGATCGTCGCCGCGGGCATCGCGAGCAGCGCGAGATGTCGGCCCGGCGATTGCGCGAGCGGCATGTAGCCGCCCGCCGACACCCAGCGGAGCTGCTGCGCGAAGACGAGCACCATCAGCGTGCCGGCCACGAACACCGGCACGGCAAGTCCGGCGGCCGCGAACCACGAGAACACGCGGTCGAACACGCCGCCCGGACGTAGCGCGGCTATCATGCCGGTCGGGATGCCGAACAGCAGCGCCAGCACCCCGGCGGCGGCGATCAGCTCCAGCGTGCGCGGCAGGCGATGAAAAACCTCGCGGGCGACCGGGCTCTGGTCCTGCAGGCTCTCGCCGAAATCGCCGTGCAGCAGGTCGCGAAAATTGCCGATGTATTGCGCCCAGATCGGCCGGTCGAGGCCGAGCTGCTCATGCAGCTGCGCCACTGCATCCGCGTCCGGCGCCGCGCCGCCTTGGGAGAGGAGCAGCTCTGCCGGATCGCCGGGCACCAGCCGGATCGCGAGGAACACGATGCTTGCGACGACCCAGACGAGCAGTATCGAAATCCCGATCCGCCGGAGCATCCAGAGCACCGCCGCCCTCCCTCAGCCGCCGGAGCGGCGCTCCGCGTCATCGCGCGCGACGGCCTCCGGATCGCGCTGCTCGGGCGGCCCGTAGCCGCCGGCGCCGGGGGTGATGATCTCGATCACCTGCCCGCGCTTCAAGACGCCCGCCCCGTGCACGAACGGCTCCACCCCCGGCCCATAGCGGAAACCGCCGCGGCCGCCCGGCATCCCGCCGTCCAGACCCCAAGGCGCGGAGATCAGTCGCGATCCGTCCACGCGCACGCGGCAATCCGCCTCCGCACGATAGATGCGCCGCAAGCCCATGCCGCCGCGGAGCCGCCCCGCGCCGCCCGATCCGTCCACCAGCTCATAGCGCAGCAGCGTCAGCGGATACTCGCCCTCCAGCGATTCCGCCGGCAGGTTGCTCGTGTTGGTCATGTGCACATGCACCCCGTCGAGCCCGTCCGCCGTCGCCCGCGCGCCCGAGCCGCCGCCGATCGTTTCGAGATATACCCACAGCGATCCATCCGGCTTCGTCCCGGTGAACGTCGCCGAGAAGCACGCGCCGTTGCTCGCCGCCGTGACGCGCTCCGGCACCACAGCCGCGAGCGCGAGATGGATCAGATCGACGACGCGCTGGCACGGCGCGAGCCGTCCGTTCACCGCCGCCGGATGCAGGCAGTTGAGCACGCTGCCCTCGCGCGCCGTCACGGTCAGCGGACGCGCCAGCCCCGCGTTCGGCAGGATCGTCGGATCCACCACCGTCTTGACCGCGTAATAGACCGTCGAGAGCAGCGCCGTATAAACCATGTTGATGCCGGCACGGATCTGATCCGGCGCCTCGAAATGCAGCCGCATCGCATCGCCCGCGACGGTGATCTCGCAGCCGAACTCGAGCTCCCCGTCGAACTCCGGCCCGTCGAAGCGGTCCGTCGCCCGATAAACGCCGTCCGGAATTGCCGCGATCCCAGCGCGCATCTTCCGCTCGGCATAGTCGAGCAGCGCGTCGCCCGCCGCGAGCACCACGTCGCCGCCATATTTCGCGCACAGCGCCGTCATCCGCTCGACGCCCATGCGGTTCGCCGCCATCTGTGCGCGCAGATCGGAGAGGCGCTCGCGCGGCACCTGGCAGTTCAGCAGGATCAGCTCCTGCACGTCCGCTTGCAGCACGCCCGCGCGGTACAGGCGGATCGGCGGGATCCGCAGCCCCTCCTGATAGATATGCGCGTGCCCGCGATCGGCGAAATCGGCGTGATGCGCGGTGTTCACCGCCCAGGCGATGATCTTCCCCTGCACGAAGATCGGCTCGGCCAGCACGAGATCCGGCAGATGCGTACCGCCGCCCTCATACGCATCGTTGCCGACGAACACGTCTCCCGGCCGCATCTCCGCCGTCGGATGGCGCTTGAGGATATGCGGGATGATGCCGATGAACGAGCCGAGATGCATCGGGATGTGCTCGGCCTGGCAGAGCGTTTCCCCGGTTGTGTTGAACAGCGCCGTCGAGCAGTCGCGCCGTTCCTTGATGTTCGTGGAATAGCTCGCGCGCACCAGCGCCTCGCCCATCTCCTCGGTGATCGAGGACAGCGCGCTGCCAATCACCTCGACGGTGATCGGATCGACGGAAAGCGCCGCGACGACGCGACCCTGCTCAAGTTGCTGCTGCATTCTCCTCCTCTAGCACAGGGTGTGCCGCCTTCCGGCTGGTCAGGAAAGTCTCCATCCGCGACAGCTCGGCATCAAGCGCGCGCCGGAACGCCAGACTGCGCGGCTGCCGCTGAACATAGCCCAGCGTCGCTTCCATCTTGCCCGCAGCCACCGCGACATTGGCCCAGCCAATCACCGCATCGCCCCACAGCAGCGGCATGGCGTAATACCCCATCGATCGTTTCGAG
>DATAPS010000383.1:0-8543 GCA_036265085.1 Acetobacteraceae bacterium
AACGCGGCAACGGAGAGCGTTCCAGATGCCGGCCCGCGCCGCATGTTCGCGCACGCCTATGCGGTAACGGCGCTCAACCCCAAGAGCATCGTTTTCTTCGTCGCTTTCGTGCCGCAGTTCGTTAATGCCGCTCGCCCGTTCCTGCCTCAGGTGGTGACATTGGAGGCGACGTTCGTGATCCTGGCGACAATGAACGCGGCGATGTTCGCTGTTCTTGCCGCAGCGGCCCGGCAGAAATTGCGGGAGGCGCGAATTCAGCGCGTCATCAACCGCACCGGCGGCTCACTGTTGATCGGTGCAGGGATCCTTTCCGTGGGATGGCGAAAGGCGAGCGCTTAGCGGCCAGACCGGGACGTCGGCACCGCAGCTGCACCACGGCCCGCCAAGCGTGCCGGCGCCACTAGACCGGTATCGTCCGCGTGTGCATCGCGTAATGCGTGTTCCGTCCTTCGAACGGCGGGAATTTGTGGAAATCGGCGCGCATCTCGTGACGCACCGGCGAGTTCAGCGCCGCGTCGAGGCTTTCCGCGTCGTCGAAGACGACCTTGTTGCGCTGGAACGCATTGCCGCGAAACGCAGGGAAGGCGCTGCACCAGTCGATCCGGGTGAAGATCGAGATCTGACGGATGCCGAGGAAGCGCGCCATGATCGGCGGGTGGTGCGCGATGTAGTAGGTGAGCCACGCGTTCAGGTCTGCCGCGGCTCCGTCATATGCAACGAGATATGTGCCGGGCGACCTGCCTGGCGCTGTCCGGAACGCCGGATCAGGCACCGGGAATGCGCGCGCGAGCATCGCCTGCTCTTCCATCGCAGCGCCGTCCGCCGCCGCCCGGAGCAGCGCTGGAATTCCCTGAAGTGCGCCGGCGGGCACAAGTGCTGCTTCGAGCGGTTCGATTGCGGGGAAATCGAGCTGCAGCGCCAGGATCGGCGGACGTCCGTCGTCGAGATAAGGATCGTTCGCGCCGGCCGGGGTGAACATCAGGGCTGCCGCAAGCCCGGACACGCCCCGGATGGTGCCGGCGATCCCGTCGAGGGTCGCGGCATCGAGCGACGCGGCTGGGTGCCGCACCGTCAAGAACCAGGAGATCGTCATGCCTGCCCCGCCGTCCTTGTCGCGGTGCAGCATCCTGCCTAGCTTCGCCTCGTGTCCACCCTATCAGAACCCACGCTCGCCTTCCCCCATCCCGCGCCGCCAGAGCCCGGCACCCTCATGGAGGTGGCGCCCGGCGTGCTGTGGCTGCGCCTGGCGCTCCCGTTCGCGCTCGATCACGTCAACGTCTACCTGATCGAGGATGGCGCCGGCTGGGCGGTGGTCGATACCGGGCTCGGCGATGATCGCACACGGCTGGTCTGGGAGCGGGTGATCGCGCGGGAACTCGGGGGCCGGCCGCTGACGCGGATCATCTGCACGCATTTCCACCCCGACCATGTCGGGCAGGTCGGCTGGCTCTCGGCGCGCGACGGGCTGGAGCTGTGGATGCCGCGGACCGAGTACTATTTCAGCATGATGCTGCAGGCGAAGAGCAACCTCGACGCGCTCGATTCGCCGAGCCATCTCGCCTTCTTCCGCCGTCACGGACTGGATGAGGCGGCGACCGACGCGCTGATCCATCGCGGCCACGCCTACCTGAAGATGACCACCGGCCTGCCGTCCAGCTTCCGCCGCATCGCCCCCGGCATGCAGATCGACATCGGCGGGCGGGCCTTCGAGGTGTTCACCGGCGGCGGGCACGCGCCCGAGCAGGCGATGCTGCTCTGCCGGGAGGAGCGGCTGTTCTTCGCGGCCGATCAGGTGCTGGCGCGGATCAGCCCAAACATCAGCGTCTGGGCGTGGGAGCCGAACGCCGATCCGTTGCAGGACTATCTGCACTCGCTCGCGGCTTTGCGTGAAGCGGTTCCGGAAGATGCGTTCGTGCTGGCGGCGCATAATCTGCCGTTCATCGGGCTGCATGAGCGCATCGATGAACTCGCACGACATCACGCCGAGCGCTGCGCCCGCGTCAGCACCGCCTGCGAGACGCCGCGCAGCGCGGCCGAGATCGTGCCGTTCCTGTTCAAGCGCACGATGGATGCGCACCAGACCGGTTTCGCGTTCGGCGAGGCGCTGGCGCATATCAATTACATGCTCGGACGCGACGAGCTCCGCGTGTTCGAGGATGACGCCAGCGTGCAGCGCCTGCAGGCGGCCTAGCCGCCCGCGAGGCCCTCGATCACCCTGGTCAGCAAGCGACCGATCACCTCGGTGTTGTAGCCGCCCTCCTGGATAATGGCGGCTGGCAGTCCCAGCGCGCCGATTGCGTGGCCCGCTCGCGCGAAGCCGTCGTCACTCACCGCGAGAAATCCGAGCGGCTCGTCGCGCGACGCGTCGAAACCGAGGCTCAGCACCAGCGCGTCCGGCCGATAGCGGGTGATCGCGCGCAGTCCGGCGTCGATCGCGCGGAGCCACGCGGCGTCGTCGGCGCCCTGCGGCAGCGGCAGGTTCAACGTGAAGCCCGCGCCCCCGCCGGCGCCGCGTTCGCCGGCGTGGCCGACATACCAGGGATAGTAGCCGTTCGGATCGCCGTGGATGGAGACGAACAGCACGTCGTCGCGGGTCCAGAAGATACCCTGCGTGCCGTTGCCGTGATGGCTGTCGATATCGAGCACGGCGACGCGCGCCGCGCCCTGCGCCCGCAGGCGCTCGGCGGCGATCGCGGCGTTGTTGAGATAGCAATGGCCGCCCGCCCGCGCCGGATAGGCGTGATGGCCGGGCGGGCGCGCAAGGGCGTAGGCGGTGCCGCCTGAACCCGCGATGTCGGCGGCCGCGATCGCGCAAGCCGCGGCCGCCTGTGCCGCCGGCCAGGTCGCCGGTGCGATCGGGCACGACGTGTCGGCGGTGAACCAACCGAGCTGGCCGATGACGGTCGCGGATCGGCGTGCGCCGCTCGCGAACATTTCCGGACTCGGATGGATGTTCGGCACGAGCTCCGCCCCGTGATCGGGCAACGCGGCCCAGGCGGCCGGCGCATCGCGGAGGAAATCGAGGTAGTCCGGCGGATGCACGGCTTCCAGCGCGCTGCGCGGCGGGGCAGGGGGCGGGGTGATCTCCATCCGCATCGCCCGGCACGCGGCCAGCAGCGCCTCCGCGCGCGCCGGCCGCTCGAGATTGCGCTTGACCGTCCCGCGCTGGAGAAAGAATTGCGGGTCGTGCGCGAGCTGCGCCGGATCCCAGAATGCGCGCATCATCGGGGCTCTCATTTTGACATACGGAAGGATATGCGTCGCGTCGGCCGACGACGATTGTGACTAGACGATGATGTTTGATTTCGCTTTACGTTCGCGGATCAAATTACTTGAGGTCTAGTCAATGCGGATCGCGGTCGGCGGTTTCCTGCACGAAAGCCACTCCTTCGCACCCCGTCCGACGCAGTTCGCGGATTTCGTCCAACCCGGCGGGTTCCCGCCGCTCTGCGAGGGCGCGGCGATGCTCGGCGCCGTTCGCAGCACGTCCGTGCCGATCGCGGGCGCGCTTGCGGCGGCGGGGGATGCGGAGATCGTGCCGCTCGCCTGGGCGATCGCGAACCCGGCCGGGCCGGTGCAGGACGAGGCGTTCGAGCGCATCGCTGCGCTGATCTGTGCGAAGCTGTCACGCGCGCTGAGCGAGGGGCCGCTCGACGGTGTGTATCTCGACCTGCACGGCGCTGCGGTGAACGACACTTTTCCCGACATGGAGGGCGAGCTGCTGCGCCGGGTCCGCGCGATCGTCCGGGCGATGCCGCTGACGATCAGCCTTGATCCGCACGCGAACCTGACCGAGCGCATGGTGGCGCTCGCAGACGTTGCGGTACCGTTCCGGACATATCCGCATATCGACATGAAGGAGGCCGGCGCGCAGGCGATGCGGCTGCTGCGGGAGCGGATCGCGCGGGACCGTCCCTGGGGGCGGGCATTCCGGCAGCTCGATTACTGGATCCCGCTGTCGGCGCAATGCACGCTGATCGAACCGATGCAGTCGGCAATGGCGGCACGGGACGAGATCGCCGCGCAGGCAGGCGTCGCGGAGGTCGGCTTCTGCTTCGGCTTTCCCTATGCCGATTTTCCCGATTGCGGGGCGGCGGTGGCCGCGTATGCCGAGACGGACGCCGACGCGCAGTCCGCCGCGGACGCGATGATCGCGTATCTCCACGCGCACGAGGCTGCGTTCCGATTAGACGTGCATCCGGCCGATCGCGCGGTCGCGGAGGCGATGCGGCTCGCCGTCGGTGCGCGCCGCCCCGTGGTGATCGCCGACACGCAGGACAACCCCGGCGGCGGCGGCCATGGCGATACGACCGGCCTGCTCGCCGAGTTGATACGGCAGCGTGCCAGCAACGCCGTCCTCGGGATGATCAACGACGCCGAGAGCGCCGCCGCCGCCCATGCGGCGGGGGAAGGGGCGCGGGTGTTCCTCGCACTCGGCGGCAAGTCCGACGGGATGCCGCTCGAGGTGAGCGCGCATGTGCTGAAGCTGACCGACGGCCGGTTCACGCTGACCGGGCCGATGGGGAAGGGCAATCCCGCCGATCTCGGTCCGTCCGCCCTGCTGGAGGTTGCGCCGGGCGTTCGGGTGATCGTCGTCTCCCGCAAGATCCAGGCGTACGATCGAGCGCTCTTCCATCATGTCGGCGTCGATCCGGCCGCTTGTGCGATCGTCGCGCTGAAATCCTCGGTGCATTTCCGCGCCGATTTCGAGCCGATCGCGGAGACGGTGATCGTCGCGACCGCTCCGGGGCCGGTGGTCGCCGATCCCGCGGTGCTCGATTTCCGCAACGTGCGTGCAGGGGTGCGCAAGCGGCCGATGAGCAATGCCTGACAATCTCCCCGCGCGCCCGGATGGGACGCGCAGAGTTGCAGGGGTGCGTTCCGGCGCTACTCCGCCGCCTTCGTCGCCGGCTTCGCTTTCGCCTTCGCCGGCGCGGCCTTCGGCGGCGTCGCCGGCTGCACATCGCGCCGCAGCCGGTTCTCGCCGAGCAGCAGCAGGATGGGTGCTGCGATGAAGATCGACGACGACGTGCCCACCACGATGCCGAACAGCATCACCCACGCAAACCCCGACAGGGTCGCCCCCCCGAACAGTGCCAGCGGCAGCGCCGCGAGGAACACCGTCATCGACGTGCCGAGCGTTCGGTTCAGCGTTTCGTTGATCGAGAGATCGATCAGGTCGCGCAGCGGCATCGACTTGTATTTGCGGAGATTCTCGCGCATCCGGTCGTAGACGACCACCTTGTCGTTGGTCGAATAGCCGATGATCGTGAGGATCGCGCCGACCATCACCAAGTCGAACTGGAACCGCGTGATGGCGAGGAAGCCGATCGCCTTGGTGACGTCGAGCAGCAGCGTCACCACCGCGCCGACCGCGAACTGCCATTCGAAACGGAACCAGATGTAGACGAGGATCATCAGCAGCGAGATCCCCAGCGCGAGCATGCCGTTGCGGAACAGCTCGGCCGAGACCGAGGCGCCGACCGCGGAGGTGCTGAGGACGCGTGCCCCCGGCTCTGCCTTATCGATCGCGGCGTGGGCGGCGTTAACCGCCTGCTCGGTCGCCGCATCGGTCGGTTGCGCCTCGATGCTGATCAGCACGTCGTTCGCATCGCCGAAACGCTGCACGCCGGGCTCGCGGATGCCGTTCGCCTCGAGCGCCGCCCGGATCGCGCCGAAATCGGCGGGCTGCGGGGTTTTCACCTCCATGACGATGCCGCCGCGGAAGTCGATGCCGAGATTGAGCCCGGGATAGAAGAACAGGACCACCGACGCGGTCGACAGCACGGCGGAGGTGAGCAGCCCGAGGAAGCGCCCGCGCATGAACTTGATGCGGGTGCCGTCGGGGACGATGCGGAGCGCGGGGCGGTAGAACATGGGGAAAGTCCTCGCGCTAGACCGGCAGCAGCGCCGGGCGCGTGTTGACGTACCAGCGCACCATCATCAGCCGCGCCAGCATCGTCGCGGTGAACAACGTGGTGACGATGCCGACGGTGATGGTGACGGCAAAACCGCGGACCGGCCCGGTGCCGAAGATGAACAGCATGACGTGGGCCAGGAAGGCGGTCGCGTTGCTGTCGATGATCGTCGAATAGGCCCGCTTGAACCCGGTCTCCATCGCGTTGATCGGGGTGCGGCCGTTCCTCGTCTCCTCGCGGATGCGCTCGTTGATGAGGATATTGGCATCCACAGCCATGCCGAGCGTGAGCAGGATCCCCGCCATCCCCGGCAGGGTCAGCGTCGCCTGCAACAGCGACAGGACGGCCACCATCATGATCAGGTTCACGACCAGCGCGATGTTCGCGAGCCAGCCGAACAGCCCGTAGAACGTGCCCATGAAGCCGACGACCAGCAGGAAGCCGATGCCGAGCGAGATCGCGCCCGCGCGGATCGCGTCCGCGCCGAGCTCCGGGCCGACGCTGCGTTCCTCCACCACCGCGAGCGGGGCGGGGAGCGCGCCCGCCCGCAGCAGCACCGAGAGGTCGGTCGCGCTCGCTGCGGTGAAGTTGCCGCTGATCTGACCCCGCCCGCCGGTGATCGGCTCGCGGATCACCGGGGCGGAGATCACCTGGTTGTCGAGCACGATCGCGAAGCGGTGGCCGACATTGCGCGTCGAGACGTCGGCGAAGCGGCGGGTGCCGACGCTGTCGAAGGCGAAGTTCACCACCCACTCGCCGGTCTGCGGGTTCTGCCCGGCGGTCGCGTTCGTGAGGTTCGCACCGTCCACGTCGATGCGCTTGCGTACCACGATTTTCTCGTTCGGGTTGTTCGCCATCGCCAGGACTTCGTCGCCGGGCGGCGGCGGCGCGAGCGGGTTGGCGTTCTCGTCGACGAGCCGGAACGTCATCTTCGCCGTCTTGCCGAGCAGCTCCTTGATTCGGTTCGGGTCCTCGACGCCAGGGAGCTGGACGACGATGCGGTCCTCGCCCTGCCGGTTGATGATCGGGTCGGCGACGCCGGTCTCGTCGATGCGCCGCCGCACGATCTCGATCGATTGCTGAACGGCCGAGCTGGCCCGGTCATGCAGGGCGACCGGGGAGAGTGCCACCACGAGATCGCCGTTGCCGGCGCTCGTCACCTCGAGATCGGGGCGGCCGCCGAGGCCGGTGCTGGCATTGGTCGCCAAACCGCGCAGCGCCGTCGCGGCCGCGTCCTGCTGCGCCGGGTTGTCGATATGGACGACGAGCCGGTTCTGCTGCGGTTGCTCGGTGACCGTGTAGGGCCGCACGTTCGCCTTGTTCACCGCCTGCCGCGCCTCGTCGGCCAGGCCGCCGAGCCGCTCGCGGATGACGGCGGCCATATCGACCTGCATCAGCAGGTAGCTGCCGCCGCGCAGGTCGAGGCCGAGATGAATCGTCCGCCAGGGCAACCAGGGCGCCGGCAAGGGGATCACGTTCGGCAGCGAGAAGAGGACGCCCAGGACGCACGCGCCTATGATCCACGCGGTCTTGAAGCGGCTGAAGTAGAGCATAAAGACGCGGTTGCCTCATGGAAGTGCGGCCCCGGCGCAGGCAGCGCACGGGGCGGTGAGGGGCCGGACAATGCCGCCTCGCCCCGCGCGGCGCAACCGGCGCTCCGCTAGCCGGGCCGAGCCGGTCCTGGTAGCAGGCCAGCCAGGGCTGGGAGAGCGCAATGGGCGGGACGCGGCTGAGGGTCGGCGTGGCGGGCGCGGGGCATTTCGGGCGGTTCCACGCCCTGAAGGTCGCGGCGTCCTCGCGGGCGGCTCTCGCCGGCATTCACGACCGCGATCGCGGGCGCGCCGAGGCGGTCGCCCGCGAGGCCCGCAGCACGGCGGTCGACTGGCCGGCGTTGCTCGCCGCGTGCGACGCCGTCGTGATCGCGGTGCCCGCCGAGGCGCATTGTGCGCTGGCCAGCGAGGCGATGCGCGCGGGCAAGCATGTGCTGGTCGAGAAGCCGATCGCGGCGACACTGGCCGAGGCCGATGCCATGGCGGCGCTCGCCACGGAGCGTGGGCTGGTCCTGCAGGTGGGCCACCTGCTGCGCTACTCCGCGGAACATCAGGCGATCAGCATGCGCATGCGGCGTCCGCTCTACCTTGACTGTATCCGGGTCGCGCCCTTTAAAACCCGCGGGACCGACGTGTCGGTGATCCTCGACCTCATGATCCACGACCTCGACCTCGTGCTCGCCCTGGTGGACAGCCCGATCGCGAGCGTGGATGCCGTCGGCGCGCCGGTGGCGAGCACGCACGAGGACATCGCCAATGCGCGCGTGCGCTTCGAGAACGGCTGCGTCGCGACGATCACGGCGAGCCGCATCTCACTCAAGACGGAGCGGAAGATGCGGCTGTTCAGCCAGGAAGGCTACATGTCGGTCGATTTCGGCGCGCGCAAGCTGATGATGATCGGCCGCGAACGCGGACTGCCGATCCCGGGGACCGGCGGCGGCCGGATTGAGGAGATCACTTGGAAGGAACACGACGCGCTCGAGGCGGAGCACGCCGCCTTCGCCGCCGCGGTGTTGGACGGGGCCGAGATCGTTGTGGGTGCGCAAGCGGGCCGCCGGGCCCTCGAAGCCGCGCT
>DATAPS010000384.1:0-2820 GCA_036265085.1 Acetobacteraceae bacterium
CGTGGCGCTGCCGGAAGGCGGTTGGAACGGTTCGGGGGCGGACGCCGTGCGGTTCCTCATCGCGACGAACCCCGGGCAGGAGCCGGGGCCGCTTGCGCGGGTGGCGTCCGGCGGAGAGCTGTCGCGGCTGATGCTGGCGCTGAAGGTGGCGCTTGCGAGCGCCTCGCCCGTGCCCACCCTGATCTTCGACGAGGTCGACAGCGGTGTGGGCGGCGCGACGGCGGCCGCGGTCGGGGAGCGGTTGGCGCGGGTGGCGGGGGATGTGCAGGTGCTGGTGGTGACGCACAGTCCGCAGGTGGCGGCGCGCGGCCATGCGCATTTCCGGGTGGCCAAGCAGATCGCTGCGGGGCGGGGCGCGCGGGCGGAGACGGTGGTCGATCCGCTGGACTCCGGCGCCCGGCAAGAGGAGATCGCGCGGATGCTGGCGGGGGAGACCGTCACGGCGGCGGCGCGGGCAGCGGCCGCGGATCTGCTCGGGGCGGCATGACGGAGGCGGCGCCGCTGACCGAGGCGGAGGCGGCGGCCGAGCTGGAGCGGCTCGCGGCCGAGATCGCGCAGCACGATCGCGCCTACCACGAGCACGACGCGCCGGTGATCACCGACGCGGAATACGACGCGTTGCGCCGCCGGAACGCGGAGATCGAGGCGCACTTTCCCGGCCTCGTCCGCGCCGACAGCCCGAGCCGGCGGGTCGGCGCGGCGCCGGCGAGCGGGTTCGCGAAGATACGGCATCGGGTGCCGATGCTCTCGCTCGACAATGCGTTCGACGCCGCCGATTTTTCCGAGTTCGTGGCGCGGGCCCGGCGGTTCCTCGGGCGGCAAGATGGGCCGCTCGCGTTTGTCGGCGAGCCGAAGATCGACGGGCTGTCGATTTCGCTGACCTACGAAGACGGCGTGCTCGTGCGGGGGGCGACCCGGGGCGACGGGATGGAGGGCGAGGACGTCACGGCGAATCTGCGCACGCAGAAATCGGTGCCGCAGAAGCTGAAGGGGAAGGCGCCGGCGCGAATCGAGATCCGTGGCGAGGTGTTCATGACCAAGGCCGACTTCCTCGCGATGAACGCGGCGCAGGAGGCGGCGGGGCAGCGGCTGTTTGCCAATCCGCGCAACGCGGCGGCGGGGAGCCTGCGGCAGCTCGATGCGAACGTCACGGCGAGCCGCCGCCTGTCGCTGTTCGCCTACGCGATGGGCGAGGCGAGCGAGGCGGTGGCCGATACGCACTGGAACTATCTGCAGCGGCTCAAGCGCTGGGGATTCGATGTCAACCCGCTGTCGGAACGGCTGGAGAGCGCCGATGCGGCGGCGGCGTTCCAGGAACGGATCGGCGCGGAGCGGGCCGGGCTGCCCTATGACATCGATGGCGTCGTCTACAAGGTCGACGATCTCGCGCTGCAACGGCGACTCGGCTTCGTCGGGCGGGCGCCACGCTGGGCAATCGCTTGGAAATTCCCGGCCGAGCAGGCGACGACCGTTCTGCAAGACATTCTGATCCAGGTCGGCCGCACCGGGGCGCTCACGCCGGTTGCGGCGCTGGCGCCGGTGAATGTCGGCGGCGTGCTGGTCACGCGGGCGACTCTGCACAACGAGGACGAGATTGCGCGGAAGGACGTACGGATCGGCGACACCGTCGTCCTGCAGCGGGCGGGCGACGTGATTCCGCAGATCGTTGCGGTGGTGCCGGAGAAGCGGCCGGAGGGTGCGCAGCCGTTCGTGATCCCCGATCATTGCCCGGCTTGCGGCAGCCTCGCACTCCGTCCGCCCGGCGAGGTCGTGCGGCGCTGCACTGGGGGGCTGATCTGTCCGGCGCAGCGGGAAGAGCGGCTGATCCATTTCGTTTCGCGCCCGGCGTTCGATATCGAGGGGCTCGGCGAGAAGACGATCCGGGAATTCTACGCCGAGGGTTTGGTCCGCACGCCCGCCGATATTTTTCGGCTGCCGCAGCATGAGGCGGAAATTGCGAAGCGCGAGGGGTGGGGCGAAACCTCGGCGCGCAATCTGGTTCGCGCGATCGCGGCGCGGCGGCGCATCCCGCTGCCGCGATTCATCTACGCACTCGGCATCCGCCGCATCGGCGAGCAGAACGCGCGGCTGCTGGCGCGGCATTACGGAACCTTCGATGCCTGGCGCGAGCAGATGCTGGCGGCGACCACGATCGGGTCCGAGGCGCGGAGCGACCTCGACAGCATCATCGGCATCGGCGGCGCGATCGTCGAGGAGCTGATGGAGTTCTTCGCCGAGCCGCGCAACGTCGCGACCGTCGACGAGCTCGCGGGGATGCTTGAGATCGCGCCGGCCGAGCGGGCGGCGGCGTCGGGCGAGCTCGCGGGGAAGATCGTGGTGTTCACCGGCAGTCTGGAGACGATGTCGCGGCCGGAGGCGAAGGCGCTGGCGGAGAAGCTGGGCGCCCGGGTGACGGACAGCGTGTCGAAGAAGACTGATCTCGTCGTGCTCGGGGCGGATGCAGGGTCGAAGGCGCGTCGGGCGGCGGAGCTTGGCGTGCGGACGATCACCGAGTCGGAGTGGCAGGCCCTGGTGGCTGGGGCGTCGTAGCACCCGCATGATGCCGCGCCTCTCCGCGCGATGCGCGGAAAGGGTGCCGTGAGCGGACGGGGGCCGAACGACGGCGTCGGGCGCTAACACGCCCGGAGCGGCGGCCCGTGGCTCGTGATGTAGAAACGGAACGGCGGGAACGGGTGCTTGCTGCGCCGCGCCGGCCGCGGCGGTTGCGGCCAGACCGGCGGCGGCAGGCCGGCGGCCTGGGCGGCCTTCTCGGCCTCCACCATCGTGCGGACCGCCGCCCAGTCTACGGTCACGACATCG
>DATAPS010000385.1:0-30608 GCA_036265085.1 Acetobacteraceae bacterium
GTCCGGACGCCATACCGGCCGCCAGCATCCCGCAGAACGTATCGCCGGCTCCGGTCGTGTCGATCGCCGCCGCACGAGCCGTGGCGATCTCTCGGCATTGGTCATCCTCGGCGAGGAGACATCCCTCCGCCCCGAGCGTCACGAACGTCCGCCGCACCCCGGCCCGGCACAGCGCGAGCGCTGCCGTGCCCGGCTCGGCGATGCCGCTCGCCTGAGCGGCCTCCAGCCGATTCACGACGAGATGGCAGGGCGGCATCGCGCTGGACGGCGCCCAACGGAACGGCGCGAGGTTCACCACCACCTCGGCCCCCCGCTCCACCGCGCGCCGCACGCCCGCCTCGGTCGCCTCTCGCGACAGATTGCCCTGCACCAGGAACACGTCTCCCGCCTCGATCTCGTCTGCGAACGCCACCGCGTCCTCCGGCGTGACCGCATCCGCACAGGCCGACGTGCTGACGATCCGGTTGCCCCCGGCGGCGTCGACGATCACCACCGACAGATCCGTCGCCAGGTCCATCGACCGCAGCAACAGCGCGCGGATCGGTTCGCCCCGGAGAGCCGCCCGCACGAACGCGCCCTCCGCATCGTCGCCGACCGGCGCCTGAAACCGCACGGCCGCCCCCGCCCGCGCCGCCACCACCGCCTGATTGAGCCCCTTGCCGCCAGGCGCCCGCCGGCCCCGCCGCGCGATCAGCGTCTCGCCGTCGGCTGGCGCGTGCGAGACGCGCAGCACGATGTCTATGCCGGCATTTCCGAGCACATGCACGCGCGGCATCAGGCGCGGACGCCCTCCATCACCTCCGCGGTGACCGCCGCGGCGGTCCGGCACGCTGCGGTGTCGACGTCGAGATGCGTGGTCAGGCGGAATTTCGTGCCGCCGAAATGCGACACCAGCACGCCTCGCGCCGCGCAGTCCCGCACGATGCGCGGCGCCTCTTCCGCCGCCCCCGCGAAGTGGCACACGACAATATTCGTCTGCACCGTCGCGAGGTCGATCGTGACCGCGCCCGAGGCCGCAAGCCACTCCGCGATCAGCCGCGCGTTCGCATGGTCCTCGGCCAAGCGCCGGAGATGGTGTTCCAGCGCATACAGCCCCGCCGCGGCGAGAATGCCCGCCTGCCGCATCCCGCCCCCGAGCATCCGCCGCTGCCGGCGCGCCACGTCCATGATGTCCCGCTGCCCCACGAGCAGCGACCCCACCGGGCAGCCCAGTCCCTTCGACAGTGCCACCGCGACGAGATCGAACGGCCGCGCCAGGTCCTCGAGCGACCGGCCGCTTGCGACGGCCGCATTGAACAGCCGCGCGCCGTCGAGGAACGTCGCAATCCCCGTCTCCCCGGCGACGCGGCAGATCGCCTCCACCTCCGCCTGATCCGCGACGATGCCGCCCGCGCGATTATGCGTGTTCTCGACCTCGACGAGCGTGGTCGGCGGGAACACCACGTGGTTGCGCGGCTTGATGGCGCGCCGGAACTCGTCGGCGGTGAACCCACCGGGACCGCCGATCTCCAGGAACTGCACTCCCGAATTGGCCGCACCCCCGCCCAGCTCGTGCCACGTCGCGTGGCTCTCGCGGCTGACCACCACCTCGTCGCCCGGCTGGGTGACCAGGCGCAGCGCAACCTGGTTCGCCATCGTCCCGGAGGGAACGAACACCGCGTCCTCCTTGCCCAGCAACTCGGCCACGCGCCGCTGCAGCCGGTTCACCGTCGGGTCGTCGCCGTATTGGTCGTCCCCCACCTCCGCATCCGCCATGGCGCGGCGCATTTCCGCGGTGGGCCGCGAGACCGTATCGGATCGGAGATCGATCACCATCACGTTGCATCCATCATCGGTGAGCCCGCGCCCTATTCCCCGACGCCGGAATACCGGCTTGCGGGCTGGGCCGACAAGGCGCGGACGGCCGCGAGCTGAAGCAGCTCCGGCGCGCCCTTCTACGTTCCGATCTGAGGCGAGCGCGTCACGGCTCGAGATGCTTCCCCGATCATCGACTACAGCGCCTCGCCCGCCTGCAATCCCTGCTACGTGTCGGCGACCAGTCCAACGCGAGACACCTCGGCATAGTCGCCGCCCGCCGGCGAGCGGCAGACCTCGACCTCCCGCGCCACCAGGTCGACAATCCAGAACTCTGGAATGCCGGCGCGCGCGTAGAGCGGACGCTTCAGGTTGCAGTCGTAGTCAAGGCTGCTGTCGGCGGCTTCGATCAGCAGAAGCACATCCTCGGGCTGCGGATGGCTGCCGCGATATCGGCGCCATCTCGACGACCTGCCCTTCGATCAGCTCGACGCGCTCGCCCGGCGCGAAAATGCCCGCCTCGCCCATCCGGTAATCGTCATCGACCGTGAGCACACGCCGGGTCATCCAGGGCTTGTCCGCGAGCAGGTCCTCATGGGTCGCCGGTCACCAGAACCTCTGCGCGGATCACGTATGCAACGGGCGGCGCAGCCACAAGACTCTCGGCTTGCGGGTCGGCTCTGCCGCGTCATCCGTAGGGCGGATCTCGATCCACCGACGCGCCGATCTCCCGGCGGATCGAGATCCGCCCTATGGATATCAGGGCCTGCGCACGACGGCGGCCCCATTCGGACCGGCGCAGCCGGCGCGGTAGACGCCGTTGGCGCATGTGACGGCTGGTGTTTTGTAGGCTTTCACCACGGGTGTCGCGGCCGGCGTCTTGGTGACCGCCGTTGCGCCGTTCGGGCCGACGCATCCGGCGCGATATACGCCATTGGCGCACGTCACGGCGGAAGCCGGGGCACGCAGCCCCATCGCGGAGACGGCAACACCGGCGAAGACGAGTGCGCATGTCAGTTTCAGCATCGGATCCTCCGGCGCGCAGGAGCGTTCGAGGTCGGCGCAGGAGGTCGAGGCGCCATCGATCTATCCGGCCACGAATCAGTCTATGCGGCCGCGGGCCACCGCGGCAAGGAAAGACCGAGTCCTCCCTTCCGCTAGGCGGGCGCTCCGGATACCCGCCGCGCGATATCCAGCGCCCGCCGGATCAGCGTTTCGCTCGCCTCGGGCGTGCGGAATGCGCTGTGCGCCGAGAGAGTCACGTTTTCCAACGTCGCCAGCACATGTCCTGGTGGCAGCGGCTCCTCGTTGAACACATCCAGCGCCGCGTGCCGCAAATGGCCCGACCGCAGCGCCGCCACCATCGCCGCCTCGTCCACGATCGCGCCGCGCGCCGTGTTCACCAGGATCGCGCCCTCCCTCAGCTTCGCCAACGCGTCCGCGCCGAGGAGGCCGCGCGTTTCGTCATTCAGCAGCAGATGCACCGACAGCACGTGGCTCTCGGCCAGCAACGTATCGAGTTCAACGAACGTCACCCCCGGCGCCTGTTTCGGCGAGCGGTTCCAGGCGAGCACCCGCATCCCCGATCCCGCCGCGATCCGCGCGACCTCCGAGGCGATCCCGCCGAAGCCGAGCAGCCCGAGCGTCTTGCCGGTGAGCTGCATCCCCTCCGTGCGGATCCACTCGCCACGCCGCACGCCGCCGTCCATCCTCGCGACGCCCCGCGCGGCAGCCCACATCAGCGCGATCGCGTGCTCCGCGACCGCGGTGTCGCAATAGCCCTTGATGATGTGAACCTCGGTGCCGACCGCGGCCAGCTCCTCAGGGTTCATGTAGCTGCGCGCGCCGGTGCCGAGGAAGATGATGTGCTTCAGCCCCGGACATTGCGCGATCCGGTCCGTGGGCATCTGGCTGTGGTCGTCGAGCACGAAATCATAGCCGGCGAGCAGCTTCGGCAGGGTCTCCGGCGCGATGTGCTCCTGCATGTTGACGTCGACCGGCGGGTCGTCCGGGCGCTTCACGGCATGGAAGACGCCGGCGAGCTCGTCGCCCGCGTCCATGAACAAGCCCCGCATCACGCCCCCTTCGCCACAGCCGCGGGATGATACGGGGCAGCCATCCTGCGGCAAGCCGTCGATCGCGTTGACGCGGCTCAGGCCGGCAGACCATTTTCGAGCCGTGCACCTCCTCCCGCTCCTGCTTTGCGCGACGCTCCTCGCCGCCGCCTCCGCGCACGCGGCCAAGCCGCCGCCTCTCGGCGCGAACGAGCTGCCGACGCCGCCGGCCCCGTCCGGCAAGCCGCCCCCGCTGGGCAGCCCGGAGGTGCCCCGCCCCGGCCCCTCCCGCGGCGGGGGCAGACCGGTGGCGAGCGGCAGCGGCTTCGTGGTGGCGCCCGGGCGGGTGCTGACGAACAATCACGTGGTGGCGCAATGCAGCCGCGTCGTCGCCCGCAACAGCGAGCTGAAAACCGCCGACGCCCGCGTGCTCGCCACCGATGCGCGGCGGGACTTGGCGGTCCTCTCCGTGCCGGACGGATTCGCGCCCCCGCTCACCTTCCGCGCCAATCCGCCGGTGACCCGAGGCGATACCGTCGTCGTCTATGGCTTCCCGCTCTCCGGCCTGCTCTCGGCCGGGCCGACGCTCACCACCGGCAATGTCAACGCGCTCTCCGGCTTCCACGACGACCCACTCGAATTCCAGATCAGCGCGCCGGTCCAGCCGGGCAACTCCGGCGGTCCGTTGCTGGACGGGCAGGGCCACGTGATAGGCGTGGTGGTCGCAAAGCTGAACGCCGCCCGGGTCGCCGAGCTGACCGGCGGCGACATCCCGCAGAACGTCAATTTCGCGGTGAAGGGGTCCGAGGCGCTCGCCTTCCTGCGCGAGCGCAACGTGGAACCCGCGACTACGAGTGGCGGGGGCGCGGTGGAGAAGAGTGCGGCCGAGATCGGCCGGATCGCGGATCCCTCGACGTTGTTCCTCCGCTGCTACCGCTGATGGGCCCCGGCTGACACGCCGATGTGTCGTGCGCCGATCCTCCGCGACGAGCGATACGATACCCGCGAGCGGTTCGAAGCGCCGCCGGCCCTGATCCGTCGGCGACGCCGCCTGCGCTGGCGCCTGTTCGCCTGGAGCCTCGTCCTCGTCGTCTGGGCCGGCCTTGCGCTCGGCGCCGCCCTGCTCTGGTTCGCGTGGGACCTGCCTCGGCCGGAAGCGGCGCTGGATGCGGCCCGCAAGCCGAGCCTCACCCTCGAGGACCGCTCCGGCCACGTGTTTGCGACCTTCGGCGACGTGGTGGGCGAGCCGCTCCGTCTCGCCGACCTGCCTCATGCGCTGCCGGCCGCCGCCGTCTCGGTCGAGGATAGGCGCTTCTACCAGCACGGCGCGATCGACCTCGTCGGGATCGCACGCGCCCTTTTTGTCAATCTCCGCGCCCGCCGCGTCGTGCAGGGCGGGTCGACGATCACCCAGCAGGTCGCGAAGAATCTGTTTCTCACCAATGCCCGCACGTTCCGCCGCAAGGTGCAGGAATTGCTGCTGACGGTCTGGCTCGAGGAGCACTTCACCAAGGACGAGATCCTCGAGATCTGGCTCAACCGGGTCTATCTCGGCTCCGGCGCCTGGGGCGTGGACGCGGCGGCGCACATCTATTTCGGCATTTCCGCCCGCAAGCTGAACCTCTGGCAATCGGCGGTGATCGCCGGCCTCCCCCGTGCGCCGTCCCGCTTCAATCCCCGCGCCGACCCGGTGGCGGCAGGAACCCGTGGGCGCGAGGTGCTCGCCGCGATGGCCGAGGTCGGCGCGATCACCCCGGCGCAGGCTGAGGCGGCGGGGCGCGAGATCACCTTCCCGGAGCACCCGGACAGCGCCGCCGGCTGGTTCGCGGACTGGGTCGCGGACGAGGCGCAGGAGCATCTGGAGAGCGGTGCCGACGCCACACTGCGCACCACCCTCGATCCGCGCCTGCAGGCCGTCGTCGAATCCCGCCTCCGCGCGTTGCTCAGCGGTCCGGGGGCAGCGGCCGCGGTGACGCAGGGAGCGGTCGTCGTGCTGGACGCGGCGAGCGGTGAGGTCCGCGCCATGTCCGGCGGGCGGGATTACCGAGCGAGCTCGTACAACCGTGCCGTTTTCGCGCGCCGCCAGCCCGGCTCGTCGTTCAAGCCATTCGTCTGGCTCGCGGCGCTGGAGAAAGGCGCACGGCCGGACGACCTCGTGCTCGATGCGCCGGTCCGGTTCGGGAGTTGGAGCCCTTCGAATTTCGAGGGCCGGTTCCGCGGCGAGGTCACGCTCGAGGACGCGCTCGCCGACAGCATCAACACCGCCGCCGTGCGGCTCCTCATCCAGGCCGGCGGCCCCATGGCGGTCGCCGCGGTCGCCCACCGGCTCGGAATCGCCGACGCGTTACCGGACAACGTCACCCTCGCGCTTGGCACCGCCGATGTCGGCGTGCTCGAGGTCGCCGGCGCCTACGCCGCGTTCTTCAACGGCGGGTTGCGGGTGACGCCCACGGGATTGCGCGCCATCGTCTCCGACGGGCACGGGACCGGCGCTCTGCACTCATCGCCGGCTCGCGTGATCGATCCGGATCTCGCCGCGATGATGGTTCGCATGATGGGCGCCGTTGTCGCGCGCGGCAGCGGGCGGGCTGCGGCGGTGCCCGGGCGGTTCGTCGCGGGCAAGACGGGGACAACGCAGGATTATCGCGATGCTTGGTTCGTCGGTGCGGTAAACGGCACGGTCATCGCGGTGTGGCTCGGCAACGATGACAACACCCCGATGCGCGGCGTCATCGGCGGCAGCCTCCCGGCGAAGCTGTTCCACGACATCGCCGTCGCCGCCGCGCCGTAGTCACGCCAGCATCGCGGCGATTGCGGCGGGATCGACGTCCTCGATGCGCGCGTCGGACCATTTCGGGTGCCGGTCCTTGTCGACGACCATCGCGCGCACGCCTTCCGCGAAATCCGAATGGCGGGTGACCTGCCGCGTCAGCCGCAACTCTGCCGCCAGACATTGCCGAAGGGTGCGATCCGCCCCGGCGCGGATGATACCGAAAGACCATAATGCGGCGGCTGGGGAGACCGCACGGAGGACCTTCAGTGTCTCCCGGCCCCACTCCCCCTGATCCTCAAGCGCCGCGAGAATCCGCGCGACGCTCGGGGCACCGAAGGATTGTTCTATCGCATAACGATTCGTCTCGAGCGAGAAGGCCGGGAGCGACGATGTATAACGACCGATCGCCGCCAACCCGTCGCGCGCCAGATCCGCGCGCAACGACGCGAGCGACTCCCGCGGCACGAAGTGCGTCGCAAGCCCCGCATGGACCGCATCCGCTCCCGCCAGCCGGGCGCCGGTGAGGCCCAGATACACGCCGAGCGAGTCCGGCAGCCGGGGCAGCACGTACGTCGCGCCGATATCGGGGAACATCCCGATCGCCGCCTCCGGCATCGCGAACAGCGCACCTTCCGTCGCCACGCGGTAGGTGCCGTGGACCGAGACGCCGATGCCCCCGCCCATGCAGATGCCATCGATCAGCGCGACATAGGGCTGCGGGTATTCGGCAATCATCGCGTTGAGTTCGTATTCCTCCGCGAAGAACGCCTCGACCGCCTCGGTGTCGCCGGCGAGCGCATGGCTGCGGATCGCGCGAATGTCGCCGCCGGCGCAGAACGCCCGGTCGCCCGCGCCCTCGATGACGACCGCATGCACATGCGGATCGTCGCGCCATTCGGCGAGGGCGGCGGTGATCGCGCGGATCACCGGCAGGTCGAGCGCGTTCAGCGCATGCGGGCGGTTCATCAGGATCGCGCCGATCCGCCCGTCGCGTCGTGCGACGACGCTCTGCTCCGTCATGCCCAAAGACCTCCGACGTGTCGCCGGAGGGCCTATACCGGGTTCAGCGCCGCGCGCCGAGATAGCGAGCGGTCAGTCCTGCGACGAGCAGGCTGGAGAACTTGCGCGCGCCGAGAAGCCGCATGAGCGGGCCGATCAGCGCCGTGATCGCCATCGTCCGCGCGATCTGGGCCTGCGCGGTCTTGCGCACCTCCAGCGCCTCGACTTCCACCGCCGACGGCTTGCCGCTCGCCGCGATTGCCAGGAAGATCACCCCGATGACGAGATTGATCCCGAGCATGATGAGCGCCGCGTACACAGGCTGGACCGTGAGCGCGAGCGCCCTCGCTGCGGTTACCTCTGCCCAAGCGAGCGTGGCGAGCAGGAAGACGATTGCGACGACCGCAAGGACGGCGCGCGTCGCATACCGCCGTAGCATGGTGCGAAGGCGCAGCGACTCCGCTTCCGCGGCAAGCCGCGCGAGCTTGACGGTGCGGCGCACGATCAGCGCGCGATTCGGCCGATAATGAAGCCGATGGCGGCTGCGACGAGAATGGAGGTGAGCGGTGCCTCGCGGACCCGACCGGAGATCGCCTCCACTTGGTCCTGCGCGAGGTCCTGCGCCTGACGCGCGGCCTCCTGCGCGCGACTGGCGGCGTCGCTCAGCATCGGGGTGACTCGTTCGCGCATGAGAGTATCGACTTGTTCGCGGAGCTGCCGGATCTGCTCCTGCGCGCTGCCGGCGGCTTGGTTTACCGGATCCGACGTGGAGGCCATGGCGTCTCGCTCCTCAGTGAGATTTTGGACATGTCAGCGCAACGCGAGTTCCCGAAGCCAGTTGCGGCCGGCCGCCCGCGCGGAGCCGCTTCGCAATGATTTCACCGGGCGACCCCATCGTGCGCTTCCGCGGGGTGCGGAAATCATATGATGGGGTCACGCCCGCCGTGTCCGAACTGACGTTCGATGTCGCTCGCGGAGAGTTCATAACGCTTCTCGGCCCATCCGGCTCCGGAAAGACCACGGTGCTGATGATGCTCGCGGGCTTCGAACCTCCGGATGCCGGCGAAATCCTGCTCGACGAGGTTCCGCTCGCCCGCGTGCCGCCGCACCGACGTGAGATCGGCGTCGTGTTCCAGACGACCGCGCTGTTTCCGCACATGACGGTCGCCGAGAACATCGCCTTCCCGCTCGACATGCGCCGGGTGCGAATGCAGGAGCGTGGAGCGCGGGTAGGGCGGGCGCTTGCGATGCTGCGGCTGACCGGACTCGACGAGCGCCACCCGGCGCAGCTCTCCCTTGCCGACCGGCAGCGCGTCGCGCTTGCCCGCGCCCTGGTGTTCGAGCCGAAGCTGGTGCTGCTCGACGAACCGCTCGGCGGGCTCGATCAGCCGATCCGCGAGGAGATGGAGGACGAACTGCGGCGTCTCCACCGCGAACTCGGCGTGACGATGCTCCATGCATCGCGTGATCAAGCCGTAGCCATGGCCCTGTCCGACCGGATCGCGATGATGGCCGGCGGCCCCGTTCGGCAATTCGGCACGCCGCAGGCGCTGTACGAAAACCCCGTCAGCGCGTTCGTTGCCCGCGGAGTCGGCGAAAGCAACCTGCTTCCCGGCGTTGTCGAGGCGATCGACGGGGACGAAGATGTCGCGACCGTGCTTCTCGAATGCGGATTCCGTGTCCAGGCCCGTGTCGGCGATTGCGGCGATCCGGGTACGGCCGCGGTCGTGGTGGTGCGGCCGGAGCGCATCGCCGTCGTCGCTGCCGTCGCGGAAACGATGGGCGCCGGAGCGCTGCCGGGGCAGGTTGTCGAGACAATGTATCGCGGCGATCACGTGCGCCTGCGCCTGATCATCGCGGCGGAGCGCGCTGCGCCCGTGGAGGTGATCGTAAAGCGACCGGTGGTGGCCGGACTCGCGGGGATCACCTCCGGCGCGAACGTCGCACTCGCATGGAACCCGTTTCATGCGTGCACGTTCCGCCTCGAGCACGAGTCGTAACGCTTGCGGGCGTTTCGCGACAGTTTCTGCGTGCGGCGCGTTGCGGCCCCGCAAGCGCGAGCGCTAATTTCCCGCGCCCGCGAGCGGGCTCGTCATTCGGGGCTGCCGATCATGGACCTTCGCCTCCTCGTCGCCGCAGGGGCGCTCGCCGGGTGCTTGGCGGCCGCTTCCGCCAAGGCGCGGGACGTCGCCGTCGCGATGCGGGAGAACGGCGCTGGGATCCTGGTTCGCGACGCGCTGGACGAGATCGCGTTCGAGCCGTTCGTGGCCGCCGCCGCCAATCCCGTCTCGGTCGTCGCCTGGTCCGGCGGGCTCGACGCCGTGAAGGCCCATGCCGCCGACTGGGACGTGGTCGCACTCTCGGCGCAGGAAGTGCAGCCGGGCTGCGATCAGGGCCTGTTCGAAAAGCTCGATTGGAACGCGCTCGGCGGACGCGACCGCTATACCGGTCTCGGCAGCAGCGATTGCGGCGTTGGCGCGTTTGCGACGGCGACCGTGCTGGCCTGGGATCGCGACAAGTTCCCGAACGCGCCGACGTGGTCGGACTTCTGGGACGTCGCGAAATTTCCCGGCAAGCGCGGCCTGCGCAAGTCGCCGGAGGGAAGCCTCGAGATCGCCCTGCTCGCCGATGGGGTTGCGCCGCGGGACATCTACGGCACGCTCGGTAGCAACGACGGCGTGGCCCGCGCTTTCCGCAAGCTCGATCAGCTCAAACCGTACCTCGTCTTCTGGTCGTCGACGGATGAGGCGATCCGCATCCTCGGCTCGGGCGATGTGCTGATGACGAGCGCGTCCAACAGCGCGGTCGTCACTGCCAACCGGGATCACCATCGGAATTTCGGCACGCAATGGGCCGGTAATCTCACTGCGGTCGACGCTTGGGCCGTGATAAAAGGCGGCCCGGATACGGCGACCGCGATGAAGCTGCTCGTCTTCCTTGGCGATCCCAAGCTTCAATCGCGCTACCCCGCCGCGGCCGGTTTCGGCGGCTTGGCCAAGGGGGCGAATGACGGCTTGCCGCCGGACGTCGCGGCGCTATCACCCACGCTGCCAGCAAATCTCGACAAGGCGGTGGTGGTTGACGGCGCGTTCTGGCGGGACAACCGGGCGAAGCTCGCCCAACAATTCGATGCGTGGCTCGCGGCGCACTGAGGCTTGATGGACGCAGCCGTTGCCGACGCGAGCCTCACCGTCGCGGAGCGTCGCGGCGCGACGGTTCTCGTCTTCTCCGGCCGGCTCGGCGTGACTAGCGCCGGGCGGCTCTGGAACCAGGCGATCGCGGCCGCGAAGCGTGCCGCGGCGCGGCCGCTGGTGCTCGACCTCGCCGGGCTGGAGAGCTGCGATACGGCGGGCGCCACTCTGTTGCTGGCGGCCGCGCGTGTACATGGCGGCCCCGTCAGCTTCGAGGGAGCCGGCGAGAACGTCACAGAACTGATCGCGCGCCTGCGTTCGGTCGAAGCTTCGAGCGCCGCCTGCAGCGAGCGGCCGCCCAGCCCAAGTGCCGTGCGGCTCGGCGCCGCGGGGATCCGCGCGGCGCTCGATGGAGTCGCGTTCCTTGGCGAAGCGCTGATCGCGACGCTGCGGCTGCCGATGAACCGACGGTTGCTGCGCGCCACCGATCTCTGGCGGACTGCCGACCAGGCTGGCGTCCGCGCGGTGCCCCTGGTGCTGCTGCTCGGCACGCTCATGGGGCTGATTCTCGCATTCCAGTCGCTGCTGCAGCTGCGCGCCTATGGGGCGGACCTTTATGTCGCGAACCTGGTCGGGGTGAGCCTGACGCGCGAGCTCGGTCCGCTGCTCGCGGCGGTGATCCTGTCCGGGCGGACCGGCTCCGCCTTCGCCGCCGAGATCGGCACGATGCAAGTCAACCAGGAGATCGATGCGCTCAAGACGCTCGGCATCGACCCGATGACGCTTCTCGTTCTGCCCCGCCTGTTCGCCGCGGCCCTGGTGATGCCGGTGCTGACTGTGCTGCTCGAGATCGCCGGAATAGTCGGGATGCTGTTCGTCCTGAGAGGTGTCGGCATCCCGCCGACCGCGGTGGTCAACCAGCTCGCCCACGCCATGCACTTGCAGGACGTCTTCGGCGGGTTGTTGAAGGCGGTGGTGTTCGGCTCGTTCATTGCCGGCATCGGCTGCCGTGCCGGGCTCGCCACCGGCATTGGGCCGCAGGCGGTTGGCGTGTCGGCGACCGAAGCCGTGGTCGGCGGCATCGTGGCCACCATCGCGCTCGACGGGCTGTTCGCGGTTCTGTTCTACCGGCTCGGCGCGTGAGCGGCCCGGCGCTTCGGGCGATCGGCCTCGGGGAGGCGTTCGGCGACCGGCTCGTGTTCAAGGACGTCTCCTTCGAGGTCGCGTTCGGCGAGGTGTTCGTGATCCTCGGCGGTTCGGGATCGGGGAAGTCGACGTTGCTTCGCCAGGCGATCGGGCTCCTGCCGCCTTCGGAAGGAAGAGTCGAGGTGCTCGGCCACGACATGTATGGCGAGCGCGGC
This sequence comes from Acetobacteraceae bacterium, assembly GCA_036265085.1. GTDB lineage: Bacteria > Pseudomonadota > Alphaproteobacteria > Acetobacterales > Acetobacteraceae > DATAPS01. The sequence continues at coordinate 12,113 of DATAPS010000385.1, forward strand.
GACGTGCTGCGCCGGATCGGCGTGATGTTCCAGTCGGGCGCGCTGTTCGGCAGCATGACACTCCTGCAGAACGTCATGTTACCCCTACAGCTCTATGCCGACCTGCCCCCGCCTGCGATGGCGGAGGTCGGGCTGGTCAAGCTCGGCCTGGTGGGCCTGGCTGATGCGGCGGATCTGCGGCCTGCCGAGATCAGCGGCGGCATGGCCAAACGCGCCGCGATCGCACGCGCGCTCGCGCTCGATCCGCCGTTGCTGTTCCTCGACGAGCCATCGGCGGGACTCGACCCGATTACCTCCGCCGGCCTCGACAAATTGATCCTGGACCTGCGCCGCGATCTCGGGACCACTTTCGTCGTCGTGACGCACGAACTCGAGTCCATCCTGACGATCGCCGACCGATGCATCATGCTCGACCGATCCACCCACGGCATCGTCGCGGAGGGCGATCCGCGTAAACTCAAAGCGGAGAGCACCCATCCATTGGTGCATGCGTTTTTCAACCGTGAAGCCGCGGCGGCATGACGCAGCGGGCGCTTTATCTACGGGTTGGCTTGCTGCTGGTGATCGGCGCGGCCGCGATCGTCGGCTTCGTTCTGTTCCTGACCGGCAGCGCGGTCCGTGCGGGCGCGCATTACGAGACTTACTTCCGCGAGTCGGTGCAGGGGCTGGAGACCGGCGCGCCGGTGAAGTTCCGTGGCGTGATGCTCGGCCAGGTCACGCAGATCTCGCTCGCGACCGCGACCTATCTGAGCGGACAGCCGCCGGACGTCCTGCGTCAGGCCAACCGCTACGTCGTCGTGCGCTTCGTCATCGATCCGACTCGGGTCGGCCGGGTGCCGAACACCCAGACCGCCACCAGAGCGGGGTTGCGGGCGCGGCTGGCGAGCCAGGGACTAACCGGCCTCGCCTATCTCGAGCTCGATTTCGCCGATCCGCACGAATACCCCCCGCAAGAAGTGCCTTGGACGCCGAAATACGAATACATCCCCTCGATGCCGAGTACGTTGCTCCGTGTGCAGGACCAGGCGGAGGCGCTGCTCACGAAGCTCTCGGATGTCGATGTCGCCGGGCTGACTGGCAGCCTGCAGCGCGTGCTCGACGATCTGCACGGCCAGCTCAGCACGGGCGACGCGCACCAGCTCATCGCCTCTGCAACCGCCCTGCTCGACACGCTCCACGACGCCGTCCAGCGCTCCGACCTGCCTGGTCTCTCCGCCGAGCTGAAGGCGACGGCGGCGGCGGCGCGTGGGATGGTGCAGAGCAAGCAGACCCGCGACTTGCTCGCGGAGGCGACCAAGGCGGCGACCCGATTCAGCGATGCGGCGGCGCGGCTGCCGCAGCTGATCGCGGCGCTGCAGACGACCGTGCGCCGCGCCAACGAGACGACCGGCGACGTGAGCGCCGAACTGGCGCCGGTGCTGCGGGATGCGCAAGCTGCCGTGGCGAACCTGCGGGATACGACGGAGACACTGCGCCGCTACCCGGCGTCGGTGCTGTTCGGTGGGCCGCCGCCGCGCGCCGCGCCGACGCGATGAGGCGCCGCCTCGTTCTCGCCGCACCCGTGGTGCTCGCGGGCTGCGGGCTGTCGGAGCGCCCCTATCTCGAGCGGCGCCAGTGGCCGCTGACGATCCCCAATCCCGACCCACGACCCGCCCCTGTGCGTGGGAAGGTGCTGCTGATGCGGTCGATCGGCGCTGGACCAGGCGTCGAGGCGCGGGGCCTTCAGACCATTGAGTCGGACGGGAGCATCCGGACGTCGTTCTACGAGGAATGGGCGGTGCCTCCGGCCGAAGGAGTGGAGGACGCGCTGCGGCGCTGGCTCGCCGACTCAGGCCTGTTCGCCGCCGTGACCGCGCCCGGCAGCCGGCTTCCTGCCGACCTGACGCTCGAAGGGGAGCTCGACGCGCTGTGGACGGATATGGCGAGACGGGAGGCGCGTGCGTCGCTGGCCGTGACCGCGATCAATTCGCGTGCGACACCCGGAACGGTCCGCCTTGCACGGGCGTTCTCGGCATCGGCAGCGCTTACCGATGTAACGCCGCCAGGTCAGGTCGTGGCGATGCGCGCGGCGCTGGCCGACGTATTCCGCCAGATCGCGGCGGCCCTGGCGGGCAAATAGCGGACGCAGAGCCGGGGAGTCGTCAGGTGGCGGATGCCGCGATGCCGGAACAGCCGAAGAAGCCGGACGACGCGGACATCGCGGTCCGCAAGCGGAGCCTGCTCGCGCTCGATGGCCTGAACTTCTTCGTCGCCGACATGCTGACCGGGTTCGGGCCGTTCGTCGCGGTCTACCTGATCGCGCACGGCTGGAAGCAGGAGGACATCGGGCTCGCACTTGCCATCGGCACCTTTGCGGCGCTCGGCGGGCAAGTCCCGGCGGGCATGCTCGTCGACGCGGTCCGCTACAAGCGGATGATCATCGCCGCGGGCGTGCTGGCGGTCATTCTTTCGGCGCTGCTGTTCGCATGGTTTCCGAACCGATGGCCGGTGTTCGGGATTGAGGTGCTGATCGGGCTGTCCGGAGCCCTGCTCACCCCGGCCATCGCAGCGATCACGCTCACCCTGGCGAAGGACGAGAAGCTCGGAGTGCGGCTCGGCGGAAACGTGCGATTCAAAGCGCTCGGCAGTACACTCGCGGCGCTCGCGATGGGCTATATCGGAGACCACGTCTCGACCGGCGCGGTCTTCTACGTCGCCGCCCTGTTCGGCACGATTGCGCTCGGCTGCGTCTTCGCGATCAGCCATGTCGACGTGAAGCAGGGGCCGAAGCGCACCGAACACCTCAGCGCGTGGCCCAAGCGGGAGCGGCCTCGCGCCCCGGCCCGCCACGTGGAGATCTGGCGGGACCCGCGGCTGCTTGCTTTCGGCGGCTGCATGTTCCTCTTCCAACTCGGCAACGCCGCGGCGCTCCCGTTCGCGTTCGCCACAATGCAGAGGAGCGATAACGCATCGGGAACGGATACAGCGGTTGCCGCGGCGCTGATCGTTTCGCAACTCGTTGTCGCTGCCGTCTCGCCGAGCACCGGGCGCTTCGCGCACACGCGCGGCCGCAAGGCGGTCCTATTGACCGGCATGGCGCTGCTCGCGGTGCGCTGCCTTGTGTTGTCTTTCACGACGGCCAAATACGTCGTCATCGGCCTCGAGGTGCTCGATGGTCTGACCGGCGCGATCGTCGGCGTCATGGTGCCGCTGGTCGTGGCCGACATTACGCACCGCGGCGGCCGGTTCAATTTCGCCATGGGACTGGTCGGTATGGCCATGATGCTCGGCGCGGCCTTGAGTACCGCGATGACCGGGTTCATCGTCGAACGGCTCGGCGCTACGAGTGCGTTCATTGCCCTCGCGGCCGCGGCGGTCGCCGGTTGCTGCGGCGTGGTGTTTGTGCTGCCGGAGTCCGCCCGGCATCCGCTGCCCGTCATTTGGAAGAGAATGCCCAAGCATGCCGTTTGAGATCACCGTCGGTCCGCCGCAGATCGTCATTCACAACGGGGAGACGGTCTGGATCAGTGATCCTGACGGCCAGCTCGAGCTGAACGACTCCAAGGGTCTGCTCTTCCGCGACACGCGCGTGATCAGCACATGGGCGATCTACGCCAACGGCGAGAGCTGGATGCTGCTGAATGGCGCCGCCATTCAGCACTATGCGGCACGCATTTTCCTGACCAACCCCGTCATCCCTTCGGTCGACGGCGACATTCCGGAACACACGATCGGGCTCGAGCTAACGCGCCGGATCGACCGCGGCATCCATGAGGATATCCAGGTCACCAATCACGCGAGGATGCGGGTGCGGTTCAACCTCGAGATCTCGATGCGTTCCGATTTCGCCGACATGTTCGAGATCCGGGGGTCGCGCTTCGTGCGCCGCGGCCGGATCACGACCGATTGGCGCCACGACGAACAGTGCCTGTGCACAGAGTACGTCAACGGGGATTTTCGCCGCGCGGTCTCCGTCGTCGTCCGGGCGGCGGAGACCGCGCGCTATGCGAACGGTCGCGTGAATTTCGAGCTCGACCTGGACCGCGGCGAAAGCTGGCACGCCTGCTTGTTGTACACGCTGGAAGATCAGCGCGAGCTATTCGAGGCACCCGAGGCCTGTATTGGAGATGCGGAGGATCCTCGCCCGGCGCAGGAACTGGCCGCCTGGCGCAACGCGACGTCCCGAATGGAGTCGAGCAACGAGGAATTCTATCGCCTGTACCACCAGGCGATCGACGATATCGCGGCGCTCCGGGTTCCGGTCAATCGTAATGGCGAAGTCAACGTGCTGCCGGCGGCTGGTCTGCCGTGGTACGTCGCGCTGTTCGGGCGCGACAGCCTCATCGTTTCGTTGCAGACGGCGCCGATCACGACGGAACTCGCGAGCGGCGCGCTCGAAATCCTCGGCCTGTTACAGGCGAAGGAGCGGGACGACTACCGCGATGCGGAGCCCGGCAAGATCCTGCATGAGTTGCGCCGCGGCGAGCTCGCGCATTTCCATTTGATTCCGCACACGCCGTATTATGGCAGCGCCGATTCCACGCCGCTCTATCTCGTGCTGCTGCACGCGCTCTGGCTGTGGACGGGGAATCGTGAGCTGGTGGAACGGCATCTGCCGGTCGCCGAGGGCTGTCTGAACTGGATCGACGAATACGGCGACCGCGACGGCGACGGCTTCCAGGAATACCAAACGCGGTCGTCGAAAGGCCTGGAGAACCAGGGTTGGAAGGATTCGTGGGACGGCATCCTCAATCCTGACGGAAGCCTCGTCAAATACCCGCGCGCGCTGTGCGAACTGCAGGGGTACGTCTACGCCGCGTGGACGGGGATGGCGGCGATCTTCGATGCGTTCGGCGACGCCGATCGCGCCGCAGTGCTTCGGGCGAAGGCGGCCGTGCTGTTCGAGCGGTTCAACGCGGCGTTCTGGAATGAGGAAGACGGCTTTTACGCGCTCGCGCTCGACGGCGACAAGAAACAGGCGATGTCGCCCGCGTCCAACATGGGCCATTGCCTGTGGACCGGGATCGTCCGCCCCGACCGAGCAGCACGCGTCGTCGAGCGGCTGATGGCGCCGGATATGTTCACCGGCTGGGGCATCCGCACGCTGTCGTCCGAGCATATCGCGTTCAATCCGCATTCCTATCACAACGGCTCGGTCTGGCCGCACGACAACGGCCTGATCGCAATGGGAATGAAGCGCTACGGCTTCGACGAGGCGGCGGGGCGCGTCGCTCGAGGCGTGAGCGGCGCCGGCTCGTTCTTCGCCCTGCACCAATTACCGGAGCTTTATTCCGGCACCGCGCGCGAGGCGACCAATTTCCCGGTCCAGTATCTCGGCGTTTGCGTGCCGCAGGCGTGGGCCGCGGGCTCGGTCTTCGCACTGACGCGCGCGATTCTCGGCCTGCAGCCGGATGCGCCCAACCGCACGCTCTATGTCGATCCGCAGCTGCCGCCATGGCTGCCGGATCTGACGCTGCGCGCTCTCAGCGTCGGAGATCAGACGTTCGACCTGCGGTTCCGGCGGGTCGACAACGAGACGATTGTCGAGGTGCTCGGCGGCGATCCCGGCGCGGTGAAGCGTCCGGCCGGCGGCCGTGGCGGACTGACGCCGTAGCCGGATGCCGCTCCCTTTGGCGTGAATGCCATCCGGCGCGGTCCCCCAACCGCTCGCGCCGCGGCCCGTTAGCACGGCGGGGCGCGGCGACCCGCGGGGCGGCGTAGGAGGCGCGACGTTTTGCAGCGACGGATCCTTACGTGCGCTCTCGCTATCGCGTTGGCGTCGCCGGACGTCGTCTTCGCGCAGGCGACCGGCGATTCGATTCCGATCACGAGCGCCAGGCAGCTCGACGGGCGCCTTTTGCGCAGCAGCGACGGCAAGTCCGCGGGCCTCGTCGAGGCGCTGCTGCTCGACATCCCGCGCGGCGAGGTGCTCTACGCTATCGTCGGATCGGGCAGCGATCTCGACCTCGCCGGCAAGCATGTCGCGGTGCCGTTCACCGCGCTCGATCCGAAAGCTGTCGCGTCTACCAGGGCGATCACCGTCAACCGGCCGCTCGCGACGTTGGCGACGAGCCGCGCGCTGGACTGGCCGAGCATCGCCGAACTCGGCGCGCCGCAATGGGTCGCGCAGATCTACCAGATCTACGGCGTGCCCGTGCCGTTCGGCTACCCCGTGGCGCCAGTGCCTGCGCCGCCCGAGGCGCCCTTCCAGAACACGAGCACGCCGCCGGACCGCCTCACCGTCGTCGGGAATACGGCGCGCGCGCTATCGCCCAACGTGCATGGGCGCGATGTGCTCGACCGCGACGACAAGCCGTTCGGTGCGATCGAGCAGATCGTGATTGATCCTGCTGCGGCGCGTATCGCATATTTCCTGCTGTCGGTGCCCTCTGGGCCGCTCGGCGTCAGCGAGACGTGGCGGGCCGTTCCGCCGGAAGCCGTGACCTGGGTTCCGGCGAAAGATGCCTTCGTGCTCGTGAACCCCAAGCTCACGCCGCCCGCGATGAAGTCGCTGCATCAGGCGAAGCTGCCGGCCCGCGTCTCGCGCGCCGACATCGCCGCGCTCTACAAGCACTTCGATCTCGCGCCGTACTGGGAGCGAACGGCGGGCGACCACCGTGCCCCAGGATAACGCCGGACCGACGCTTCGCCCGCCCGCTGACGCCGTCTCGCACCACCTGCGCGGCATCGACCGCACGCTTCGCGGCGCGGTGGTCGGCGCCGCGATCCTGATCGCGTGCTACGCGCTGCAGGACATTCTGCTTCTCGGGTTCGCAGCAACGCTTTTGGACGTGGTCGTGGCGAGCGTGATACGCAAGCACACCGGCATCCCTTACGGGTGGTCGCTCGCGCTGTACCTCGTTGGTTTGCTCGCGATCGTCGGTGGTCTGCTCTCGTGGCGGACCTCAGCTCTCTACCGAAGGTGGGCAACTCGCCGGGCAGCTCGTGAACGAGATCGAACTGACCTGGTCCAATCTCAACCATGATCCCCTCGGTGCGATGATTGCGAGCAGGCTCTCGCAGGCGTGGCGGATCGCCCAAGATCATATGACCGGCTACGTGTCGGGACTCGCGACCTCGACTCTCGGCATCGGCGGAGACGCGCTCGTGGTGCTGGCGACAGCGCTGTTCCTCGCGGTCTCGCCGCACATGTACGTCGCCGGCGCCGTGCGGCTGATGCCGGTGCCGTGGCGGGCGCGGGGACGGCATGTGCTCTACGAAATCGGCGACACGCTCCGGTTGTGGTTCATGGGCAGCTCCTCGATATGCTGGTCGTCGCGGTTCTGGTGGCGGTCGGCCTCTATGTCCTCGGCATGCCGCTCGTGGCCGCGCTCGCGGTGATCGCGGGGCTGATGAATTTCATACCTTTTGTCGGCGCGTTCATCGGCGCGGCGCCGGCCGTGCTCGTCGGTATGGCGACCTCGCCGACGCTCGCGATCGAGGTAGTCGCGCTGTTCCTGGTCGTGCAGACGTTCGAAGGCTACGTCACCGCGCCGCTGATCCAGCGCCGCACCGTGCATCTCCCGCCAGCGCTCACGATCGCCTCGCAAGCGATCCTGGCCTCGCTGTTCGGCCTGTTCGGCCTCATCCTGGCGACCCCGGTGATGGCGACGGCGCTGACCGCGGTGCGGCTGATCTATGTCGAGAGCGTGCTGGAGCACGAGGATACGCCGGTCGTCTGACGGCGCACTCAGCCCTGGCCCGTCAACACCGACGTGAGCACCTGCGCGGCCGGGCGGGATTAACGCCTTGGGGAAGCAGTCAGCGGCCGCCGAATCCTGAACCGACCGCGATGCCTGCGAAGATGTAACGGTGCAACAGCAAGGTCAGCAGCAGCCCGGGCGCCATCGAGATCGTCGCACCAGCCATCATGTAGGTCCACTGCGTGCCCTGCTGTCCCTGGAACATCGTCAGGCCGAGCGGCAGCGTCGCGTGCTCCGGTCCATTGATCGCGATCAACGGCCACAGGAACGAGTTCCACTGGCCGGTGAAGGTGAACAGCGCGAGCAACCCGATCGCGGGCATCGACAGCGGCAGGAACACGGTGAGAAGGATGCGCAGATGCGACGCGCCGTCGATCCGCGCCGCGTCCTCGAGCTCCTGCGGCACGGTCAGGAAGAACTGGCGCAGCAGGAATGTGCCGAACGAGCTGAACGCCACGGGGATGATCAACGCCTTGTAGCTGTCCACCCAGCCGAGCGCGCTCATCATCAGGAATAGCGGGATGACGATCACCGCCTGCGGCACCATCAGCGTCGCGAGATAAAGCAGGAACAGCGCCGTGCGCCCGCGGAAGCGCAGCCGCGCGAAGGCGTAGCCTGCGAGGCTGGACACCACGAGCACGATCGCGGTCACCGACGCGGCGACGAAGGCGCTGTTGAGGAAGAAAGTGCCGAACGGGAGGTATTCCCAGGCGTCGACAAAATTGTGCCACTGCACTTGCTCGGGCAGCAGCTTCGGCGGGATCGCGAACACCTCGCGATCCGTGCGCAGCGCCGTCGACACCATCCACCCGAACGGAAACAGGAAGCTCGCAGCCACCGCGCAGATCCCGAGATGTCGCGCCAAACTCCATGACCGCGCGAGCGGCGTGCGTGCGGCGACCTCAGGCATCGTAGTTCACCCACTGGCGTTGCAGCCGCAACTGGAACAGCGTCAGCGCCATGATGATTGCGAACAGCACCCACGCGATCGACGAGGCATAGCCGAGCTTGTACGAGACGAATCCCTGCGCGTAGATCGCGTAGCCGAGCGTGGTCGTCGCGGAACCCGGCCCGCCGCGCGTGAGCGCATAAACCTGATCGAACGTCTGCAGGCTGGTGATCGCAGTGAGCACGGTGCCGAAGAACAGCGCGGGCGAGATCAGCGGCAGCTTGATCCGCCAGAACCGCCGCCATGTATCCGCGCCGTCGATTGAGGCGGCGTCGAGATAGGTCGACGGGATCGCCTCCAGCGCCGCGCCGAACAGCAGCATGTTGTAGCCGAAATGCGACCACAGCGAGACGATCACCACCACCTGCAATGCGAGCCCCGGCTGCGTGATCAGGTTCGGCAGCGGAATGCCGAGCGCGTGCATGCCCCAATCCACCACGCCGCCCGGCGTCAGCATCAGCAACCACACCAGCGCGATGCCGACGAGCGGCGTGAACGTCGGCAGGAAGAACACCAACCGGAACAGCCGCTGGCCCCAGGACAGGCTGGTGATCCACACCGCCATCGTCAGCGAGACGACGATGTTCAGCGCGAGATATTCGGCGGTGAACATCAGTGTCACCCCGAGCACATGCCAGAAGACCGGGTCCACCGTCGCGAGGCGGACATAGTTGGCGACGCCAACGAACCGCGTCGTGCCCATCACCTGCCAGTTCGTGAAGCTCAGCACGAAGGAGGCGAAGAGCGGAAGCACGAGGAACGCGAGCAGGCCGAGCAGGCTCGGCAACAGGAACAGCGCCGCCGTGCCGAGATCGCGCGAGCGCCGCCGCCGCACAGTGCGTGGTGCGGCGGCGCTGCGGCCGCCGGCGGCGCCGGCAGCAAGGCCGGGTGACAGGTCCCGGCTCACGCTTCGCATCGGAAAGCCTGTTACTGTGTAGCAAGATCCTGGATCGTCGCCAGCACCTTGCTCGGCGATTCCGAGCCGGCATACGCCAGCGGCGCGTATTGCTCGAACCCAGACGCGACCGTCGACCAGTTCGGCGTCGTCACATACGGCTCCGCCGTCTTCAGCGCCGCCGCAATCGCGTCGCGCGCGCCTTCCACACCCTGCGCCGCGCTGTCGTACCAGAACTTCTGATCCGCGCTCCGTGCCGCGAAGGCGCGGCCTTGCTCAGCGAGATACTGTTCCGCGTCTGGTCCGGTCATCACCTGAATCGCTTTCCACGCGGCCTCCTTGTTCTTGCTCGTGGTCGCAATACCGAACCCGGATCCTGCGCTGATCGAGATGCTGCCCGCCTCGCGGACCGGGACAGGTGCGAGACCGACATGGAAGCTCGCCTGCTTCTTGATGTTGATGAGCTGCCAGGGACCGTTGACGATCATCGCCACATTGCCCGCCGTGAACCGTGCCGCCGCGAGCTGCGACGACTGTGTCCCGCTGGCCGGTAGCAGCGGCGCAACCTTGTCGGTGCCGACGAGCGCCGCATAGGCGGTGAAGGCCTTTTCAAGCCCGGGATTTGTGAGATCGAGCTCGCCCTTCGCGGTCAGGTATTGCGCGCCCTTCGAGCGCGCGAACGCGATGAACGCATCCGGCTGCCACACCGCGAACCCGAAGCTGCCGTCCTTCGTGAGCGCCTTCGCGTCCTGCATGAACTCGGCTTCCGTCCAGCCGGGATGCGGCGGCGTGAGCCCCGCCTTCTGGAAGGCATCGACGTTGTAGAAGATCACCAGGGGGCCGAAGTCGTAGGGCAGCGCGTAGATCTTCCCCTCGCGCGAGAGGCCTTTGACGATCGACGGCTCGAACGCGCCGATGTCGAAGTTGTCGGCCTTGATGCGGCTGTCCAGCGGTTCCATCAGCCCCGAGAAGCCGGCGGTGCGCAGACTTTGGAGACTGACGATATCGGGCAGCTTGCCGGCGGCGGCCAGGGCCGGGAGCTTCGTCCAATAATCCGGGAACGACGTCGTCTGAAACTCGACCGTAATGTCCGGATACTTTTCGGTGACCAGCGCCGCGACATGCTTCCACGCGGTCACCTCGGGCTCGGATCCGGACCACATGAACCAGGTCAGCTTCACCGGCTCCGCCCGTGCGCCGTGCGGCGCGACGGCGAGCATCAAGAGGGCCGCAGCGGCGATCGCTCGGACGGTCCATGCGCGAAGGCGTGATGCCACCTTGTCCTCCCCCGGCGCACTCGAGCGCCGTCTGCCCTGACTAGTTTGCAGGTTGCCGCAGGCGATCCGGTGCGTAAAGTCGCGTGGAGATTCAAGGCACCGGGCGGATGAGCCCGGAGGTGGAGGCAACGACAATGACCGCTCCGATCCTGCTGACCGACGAGCAGATGCAGCGCTTCATCGCGCACGGATATTTGCTGTTGAAGACGCAGCTGCCGGAGAGCTTCCACCGCGGCATCTACGACAAGTTCGACGCCATGATCGGCGCGGACGCGGGTGGCAATCCCGGCAACAACCTGCTGCCCGCCGTCCCCGAGCTGAACGAGGTGTTCGACGATCCGGTCGTGCGCGGCGCGCTCACCAGCGTGGTCGGCCCCGACTACGTGATGCATCCGCACCGGGCGCTGCACAACAACATGCCCGGCTCGGACGCGCAGCGGATGCACAAGGACAGCTACTGGGGCTATCTCCGCCGCGTGCGCAATCACCGCTCCCGTTGGGCGATGATCATGTACGTGCCGCAGGCGACGCCGATCGAGCGCGGGCCGACAGGCGTGGTGCCGGGCACCCAGTATCAGATGCAGAAGCCGGACGAGAGCGTGATGCCTGAGGTGCCAGGCAGCCTGGAGACCGGCGGCTTCCTGCTGATTCACTACGACATCTGGCATCGTAAGATGAAGAACTTCACCAACGACAAGCGCTTCATGATGAAGTTCGAGTTCATCCGCATGCAGGCCCCGGCCGCGCCGAGCTGGGATCACAAGGACCCTGCTTGGCGGCTCGACGAGCTGCCGGCGGTTGACCTTTCGGCAGTTTGGCGGCGCCAGTGGGACTGGCTGCGCGGCGCTGCGCCGCAGGAGCCCGCCTCGAACGCGGCCGTCGATGATGCCGTGAAAGACCTGGACGACCCCGATCCCCGCGTCCGCCTCCGCGCCATCAGCCGCATCGGCGAGAGCGGCGCGGCGGTGCGCGCGCATCTCCCGGCGCTCGCGGCGGCGTTACAGGACGGTTTCGAGCCGGTCGCGGTCAATGCCGCCTATGCCATGGCGGCCGGCGGCGAAGCGGCACGCCCTTATCTCGTCGACGTGATGCGCGCCGACATCGGCGATGACCCGGACGGCAACCGAAGCAGCCACGACGGCAGTCTGCCCGATCCCGGCCGCCCCGCCCGCTGCGCCGCCTACGGTCTTGCCGAGGTCGGCGCGCCGGCCGTGCCGGCGCTCCTCGAACTGCTGGCGAGCGGGGGCAGCCATGTCCGCAAGCTCGCCGCCTTCGCGCTCGGCGAGATCGCCGGAACCGGCGAGGACGTCAGGCAGGCCCTCTGCCGCGCGACGTCCGATGCTGTGGCGGCGGTGCGGATCAACGCCGTCGAGGCGCTCGGACTGAAGCCGGCCACGCCGTCGAGCGTCGCCGCGCTTTCAATGGCGATCAACGACCCGGACCCGCAGGTCCGCTTCTCCGCCGCGCTCTCGTTGGCACAGATCGGCCCCGCCGCCGAGCCCGCCGTTCCCGCCCTCGAGGGCGCCCTCGCGGACGAGAACCGCTACGTGCCGGGCTACGCCGTCGAGGCGCTGGAGCGGATCGCCACGCCGACCGCACTACGCGCGCTCATGCCGTTCCTGAAATCGGCACGGTGGTGTCCTCACACCACACCGCGCAGCATCTACTGAAGCGCTGGATCGGCAGGCGTCAGAACGTCTCCACCCAGGGCCGCACCTCGATCTCCCAGCTCCACGCGCTGCGGTGCTGGTTGAGCGTGTTCCAGTAGGTCTCGGCGATCGCGTCGGGGTCGAGCATGCTGTCGGGCCTTTCCGCGGCATCGGGACGCGTGGCGGAGCGGATACCGCCATCGATGACGAAGTGGGCGACGTGGATGCCGCTGGGCATGAGCTCGCGGGCCATGCTCTGCGCGAGGCCGCGGAGCGCGAACTTGCCCATCGCGAAGGAGGCGGAGAGCGGGAAACCTTTCACGCCGGCGGTCGCGCCGGTGAGGAAGATCGCGCCGTCGCGCTTGGGCAGCATGCGGCGGGCCGCCTGCTGCGACACGAGGAAGGCGCCGAACGCGCTGATCTCCATGGACCGTCTGACTGCCTCGGGGTCGAGCTCGACGAACGGGCCACGAACCCGGCCGCTCGCGTTGTGGACGACGATCTCAGGCTCGCCCCAGCGCGCATCCACTTCGGCAAAGAGTTTCGCGACCGCGGGCGGTTCGGAGGCATCGCAGGCATGGGTCGAGGCGCCGGTCTCATGCGCGAGCGCGGCGAGGTCGTCGGTGGTGCGCGATGCGAGCGCGACCTGGATGCCTTCGCGGGCGAAGCGGCGCGCGAGCGAGGCGGAGAGGCCGGGTCCGACGCCCACGATCAGTGCGGTCTTGCTGGACCAGGACATGCATGTGCTCCTCGTTTGGCATCGCGGCGGCACATGTGGACGCGCCTGCGCCGGCGGTAGGGCGGCTCGCCATTCGGCCGGTCCCGGCAGAATGGAATGGTGTGTGCTTCCGCACCGTTCTCCGCAGACCGGATTCGATGCGGAGATCGGCGTCGGCGCTCGGTCGGGCCGGCGCGCTTACCAAACCAGCCCATCACGATCAGAGCGCCGGCCAGCTCCGGCGGACGACGGCTCAACAACCGGCTTACTTTCGGCAACGAACCATCACAGACATTACGCGATAACAGCAATCTTGGCGCGAGGCGGAACCGTCGGAACGTCGTGCGGATTGAGCGGCGACGCTGGCAATTCATACTCCGCAGCCCCACCTGATCGCGGCTGAGATATCCGGGGGGAGCACACCATGGACGCCATTACCCACATCGCCGTCGTGTCGGACGCGATTTGTCCCTGGTGTTACATCGGTAAGCGCCAGCTGGAACGCGCGCTGCCGATGCTGGAAGCGGAGGGGATGAGGTTCGCGGTCGAGTGGCTGCCATATCAGCTCAATCCCGATATGCCGGCCGGCGGGCTGCCGCGCGCCGAGTATCGCGCGCGCAAGTTCGGCACCGCCGAGCGGGGCAAGCAGCTCGACGCGCGGGTGACCGACGCGGCGGCGGCGGTCGGCCTTCCCTTCCGCACGGATCTGATCACGCGCACGCCGAATACAGTGGCGGCGCATCGGCTCGCATGGTTCGCGCACGAGACCGAGCCGACGAAGCAGGATGCCGTCGTGGAGGCGTTGTTCCGGGCGTATTTCGTCGAGGGTCGCAACATCGAGGATCAGGCGGTGCTCCTCGCGTGCGCGGCGGAGGCGGGGCTTGATGCGACATCGCTCCTCGCCGGCGACGAGGGACGTGCGGAGGTGCTCGCGCAGGACGGGGCTGCGCGCGGCGCGGGGCTCGATGGCGTGCCGACCTTCGTGATGAACCGGCACGTGCTGTTCTCCGGCGCGATGCCGGCAGCCGACATGGCGGAGGCATTCCGGCGCGCCTGGGCCGTGCTGGGCAAGCAGGCGGCCTGATCCGGGGCGCCTGGTCGAACGCTACCACTGGCCTTCTCCCCGTCCCTGCGCGACAGTTGCGGCGTCGCAAGACCAAAGAAAGATCGTGGGGAGAGGCGCATGTCCGACCATTCGCGGGACGGGATCGGTCGCCGGCCGTTCGTGGCGGGGACCGCTGGCGCGCTTGTCGCGGCGCTGGCGGGCGTACGGCCCGTCGGCGCGCAGAGCGCCGCCCGGCGCGGGACGCTGGTGATCGGGCTCGACATCAGCGATGCGACGTCGCTCGATCCGGCGCGGGTCGCGCAGTATTCCAATCCCCTGCCCGCACACAATGCCTACGACAGCCTGGTGACGATGTCGCCTGGCGACTACACCTCGGTGAAGCCGAGCGCGGCGGTCGAATGGGCCTATCAGCCGGACGGAAAGACGGTGCGGTTCAAGCTGCGCCAGGGTGTGAAGTTCGCCTCCGGCAATCCGATGACGGCGGATGACGTTGCGTTCTCGTTCGAGCGGCTGATCAATTTGAAGGATCAGCCGCAGCAATACATCGCGCAGGTCGCGAAGGTGGTCGCGGCCGATCCGCAGACGGTCGACATCGTACTGTCCGATCCGAGCCTGCCGCTGCTCTCGATCATCGCCGCGCCCGAGTTCGTGGTGATGGAGAAGGCGCTGGTGATGCAGCACGGCGGCACCGATGCCGCCGATGCGAAGGACGCGGACAAGGCGACCAACTGGCTGAACGCGAATTCGGCCGGCACGGGGCCGTTCCGCATCACCGGCTGGGAGCGCAATCAGTCGATCCAGATGGTGCGCAACCAAAACTACTGGGGCGGGCCGCCGGGCTACGAGCGCGTGCTGATCCGGCACATGAGCGAGAGCGCCGCGCAGTTGCTGGCGCTGCAACGTGGCGACGTGGATATCGCGTTCAACCTGATCCCCGAGCAGATCGCGGCGATCGAGCACGACCCGAACATCCGCGTGGACGGCACGACGAGCCTCGACTTCATCTATATGGCGGTGTCCGCGAGCCCGGATAATCCGGCGCTGCAGAACAAGGCGGCGCGGCAGGCGATCGGATACGCGATCGATTACGACGGCATCATCAAGAACCTGATCGGCGGCCATGCGGCACGGCCCGCGACGTTCCTCCCGATCGGAACAGTCGGATCGACGGAGGCGGTGGCGAAGCAGATCGGGTTCCACGAGGATCTCGATCGGGCAAAGAAGCTGCTGTCCGACGCCGGGAGGGCGAACGGGTTCAGCTTCCAGCTCGCATACGGCAATGCGGCGATTGCCGGCGTGCAGTACGAGAACCTCGCGCAGAAGATCCAGGCCGACCTCGGGCGCGTCGGCATCAAGGCGGAGCTGGCGCCGATGGATCAGCTCAACCTCCGCACGATGTATCTGGGCGGGAAGGCGCAGGCCGTTCTCACATTCTGGAACCCGCCGGCCGTCGAGAACTGGCTGTGGTCGGCGGCGACGATCGATCGCGTATCCAAGCGCATCCACTGGGACGTGCCGACCGATGTACGCCAGCTCGTGCACGATGCCGCAGCGGAGCGCGATCCGGCGAAGTCGGCGGCGCTGTATCGGACGTATCAGGAGGTGATGGTCGACCAGGCCAACCACTTCGTGTTGATCCAGCCGATCTATCAGATCGGCGTGCGCAGGAGCGTGGGCGGGCTCGAGCTCACGGCGGCGGGGTGGATGGCGGAACTGAAGGGCACCAGGCCGGTCTGACGCGCGCTACCCGTCGAGCACCGCAATGCCGAGCTCCGCGGCGACGCGATGGAACAGCGCACCGACTTCGGGCAGTTCGTCCGTGTCGTTGCCTTCGGCGATGACGGGATAGTCGGTCGACAGCGCCTCCATCCGGCGGAATAGCGTCGCGAAGTCCATCAGGCCCTTGCCGGAACAGCCGTCCTGCAGGTGCAGCGTCAGGCGGTTCTCGATCCAGATGTCCTTGGCGTGGCAACTGACGATGCGATCGCCGAGCACGTCGAAGTGATGGTTCAGCGCGGCGCCGGTGTCGAACACGGTGTCGAGCGTGATCCAGTTCGCGGAGTCGTAGTCGCAGCGCACCCAGGGCGAGTCGACCTCATCGAGCACGTCGCGCGTGATCTCCGGCGTACGCAGAGTCACGAGCTGATGCGCTTCGAGGCTGAGATAGACCTGCGCATCCTCGGCGGCGGCGACGCATTCCTTCAGCGTGCGCACGAGCTGCCGCCTCGCCGTCGCGCTGTCGTTGTCGGGGTGCGGGAACCACGGGCCGGCGGGGTTCATCGAGCCCGGGCCGGTATCGATGCCGCGCGCGCCCATCCAGGCGGCAAGGCGGAGTGCCGCGCGGATCGTGCGGACGGACTCCCCGCGTCGAGTCTCGTCCGGCGTGATCATGTTCTGCCAGTAGCCGGTCGCCTGGAACAGCCGCACGCCTTCGCCGGCGAGCACGTTGCGGAGCGCCAGGGCGTCGGCCTTGCTCGTCTCGTTCGGATCGTTGCGGCGGAACCGCGTGAAGATGCCGCTGAACCCGTTCGCGCGCACCCGTCGGCACAGCTCCGGCGTGACCTCGCGCATGTCGTCGGGGAGAAAACATCCGCTCATGCCGAAGCGCATTCGCGCCCTCCGCTGCTCTCGTTGACACGGTCATTCCCGGTTTCGATAGTGCCTGAAAGGGATGGAGAGCCAAGATGCCCTACGCAGAAGCCGGAATCGGCCGGCGTTCGGTCCTCGCCGGGAGCGCGGGGCTTCTGGGTTCGCGCATCCTGTTGGAGCGCCCGGCCGCCGCCCAAAGCGCCGCACGCAAGTCCGCGCTGATCATCGGCATCGACTTCAGCGACACGCTCACGCTCGATCCGGCACGCGTCCGCTCCTACACCAATCCGATGCCGACGCGCGCGGCGTACGATCCGCTCGTCAAGCTGACGGACGACGACTACACGCAGATCAAACCCTGCCTCTCCACTGACTGGGCGTATCTGCCGGACGGCAAGACGGTGCGGTTCAAGCTCCGCGACGACGTGATGTTCGTGTCCGGCAACAACATGACGGCGGAGGACGTGCGGTTCTCCTTCATGCGCCTGCTGCATCTCGGCGAGCAGCCGAGCCAGTACATCGCGCACGTCGATCACGTCGAGGCCGTCGATCGGCACACCGTCGATTTCGCGCTGAAGGATTCGAGCCTGCCGCTGCTGACGATCATCGCGGCGCCGGAGTTCGGCATCACCGAGAAGGCCGTGGTCGTCGCGCACGGCGGAACCGATGCGGCGGATGCGCGCGACGCCGACAAGGCCGGTTCCTGGCTCGACACGAATTCGGCCGGCACAGGCGCGTTCCGTCTCGTCGGATGGCAGCGCAACGAAGTCGCGCAACTCGTGCGCAACCCGAATTTCTGGGCGGCCACCCCCGGCTTCGAGCGCCCCGGTTTCGAGCGCGTGGTGATCCGGCATATGAACGAGAGCGCGCAACAGCTCGTGGCACTTCAGCGTGGGGATATCGACGTGGCGTTCAACCTGATCCCGGAGCAGATCGCCACGCTGAAGGATGATCCGAGCGTCAACATCGTGCGGGAGACGAGCCTCGATTTCATGTACATGGCGCTGGCCGAAAGCCCGGAGAACCCGCCGCTGAAGGACAAGCGCGTGCGTCAGGCGATCGCCAACGCGATCGACTATGACGGCATCATCCGCAACATCCTGGGCGGCAACGCGGTGCGTCCGTGCTCGTTCCTGCCGGTCGGAGCGAACGGATCGACCGAAGCGCTGACGCGCGAGATCGGCTTCCGCGACGACGTTCCGCGTGCAAAGAAGCTGCTCGCGGATGCCGGCTTGCCCGAAGGATTCTCGTTCCGGCTGACCTACGCGAACGCCGCCTTCAACGGCGTGAAATACAGCGATGTCGCGCAGAAGCTGCAATCCGACCTCGCCCGCGCCGGCATCCGCGCGGAACTGGCACCGACCGATCCGGTGAGCCTGACCAGCCAGTATCTCTCCGGCCACGTGCAGGCGGTGATGGCGTCCTGGAACCCCGTGACGGTCGAGAATCAGCTCTGGGCGTCGGGCAGCATCGTGCGCGTGGCGCAACGGCTGCACTGGAACGTCCCGCCGGAGTTTCGCCAGTTGGTCCACGACGCCGGCGCGGAGCGTGATCCGGCGAAGGCAGCGGCGCTGTGGGAGAAATACCAGCGCGGGATGGTCGATTTCGCGCATCTCGTGGTGCTGTTCCAGCCGATCTATCAGGTGCCCGTGCGCAAGACGGTCGCAGGCT
>DATAPS010000386.1:0-2439 GCA_036265085.1 Acetobacteraceae bacterium
CGCCGACGACGCCGGGAAGCTTTGGCCTGTCGTCTTTAGGGAAGCGCCGGGCAGCGACCCGTCGCGGCCGGCCGACGACCTCCGGTTGTGTGCACGGCACGAAATGAGTGGCCGGTCGCAGACGAGATCGTCAGATCCGGCACGGCTTCCGCGCCGATGAGGAGAAGCTCGACCGCGTCCCGGGCGTTGTTGCGAGCCTTGTCTCTATGAAGGCGGGCCGGCTGTCAAGCCCCTCGTCAGCCTTACAGACACCCCAAGTGCCAAATGCCGGGTGAGCGCTGCCGTGTCAAGCGCCACGGAGGCTCTTGGCGCTTGACCCGACGCGCGCCGTGCGTCGAGTTCCGACTCTTAACGCGCACGGTGCGGTGCTGTGAGGCCGGCGCCGCGCCGCCAGGCCGTGGCTTGGCGGCGCGGAGGCTGCCGCCGGAGGAAGTCGCCGGCGCTGAGGGACGACCAAAACCAACGTCAGTCAACGAAGGCACAGACCGCTTCGACCTGAAAGTCCGCTGCTTGGGCGCCGGCCCTCACCGTCACGATCCAACCCGTGCCGGCCTGGTTGGGCTCGGACGTCACCACGGTGAGGCGAGGAGCCCCCGGGCCGGTGGTCACTCCTGAAAGGCTGCCGGACAGCACGCGCATCCGGGCCGGGCACGAGATCGTGCCGGTCGACTCGTCGTTCGCGGCGACGAAGACGTTGCCCAGCGTGCCGACGACGGAGTAGCTTGGCTGGGGGGCCGAGCCTTGGTCGCCGGTCGCTCCTTTGGCCCCGGCAATGCGTGCCCGTACGAAGTACTGCAACAGCACGTACGCTGTTGTCGCCACGCCGAGGACATTGAGGACGAAGGCCGCGAACACGACACCGCTGAGGAGGTGGCGTGCGCCGGTGGCCAGGGCGGGATCGATCCCGCCGGACACCAGGACGAGCCCGACGAAGGCGACAAACCACGGGACCGCCTGCCGCGTCCCCACGAACAACAGCGCGCCGAGCGGCGCGGTGAACCCCCACAGGCACACCGCCGACGAGTTTTCAAAGCCGCCCAGGCTCACTTGCAAGACGAACGGGAACACCAGGCTCATCCACAGCTGGCTATGTCGGAATAACCGATGGCGGCGCTTCCGCGCGAAGGTGTAGATGCTGGCCGCCGAGACGAGCTGATAGGCGAACGGAATCGCGGCCGAGACCCACAGGCCAAGCGCCGCGTACGTTCCGACCCAGACGCCCGCGAGGCTCGCCATCAACGTTGAGGACAGGACCAGGACCGCCTTGCGAACCCGAACCTCCTCTGAGTCCGACGGCGAGACGCCGATCTCGGCGAGCCGTTTCAACCAGCTCGGAAGCCGGCGTGACGTCCAGCGAGAAGGTAGTACTTCCATCGCTATCGCAGAGCGCGATACGCGCTGGCGAAGAAGATGAGCGGGTCTTTGATGGGTGAGATCTGCAGGGCGTCGACCTGTCCTACGACGATCCAGTGATCGCCGGTGGGATGCTCGGCCACGATCTCGCATTCGATGGTCGCGAGGGCGTCTGTGAGCAGAAGTACACCGCCGGGTCCGAGTTTCCAGTCTTGGCCGGCGAATCGGTCTGCTCCGGGGGCGGTGGCCCGTTTTGCGAAGCGCTCGTGTTGGCGGCCCAGCACGCTGACGCCGAAGCGCCCGGCGCGGCGCATCCGGGTCCACGTGAGCGAGCTGCGCGCCGGGGAGAACGACACGAGGGGAGGCTCAAGCGAGACCGACGCGAGCGAGTTCACAATTAGCCCGAAGGGCACGCCGTCCGGCGCGGCCGTGACAAAGGCAACGCCGGTCGCGAACCTGGCGAGCGCTTCGCGGAACGCGCGAGCGTCGCGGGCGAGCGCGGAGTTGGCCGGGGCTGCGAGTGGCATCGTTAGTGGAGGGGGGTTTCTTCGCCCAGTGCGACGTGCGCGAGGTGTTCGTAGGCGCGGGTGGCGCGGAGGCGAGCGAGCCGGCAGCCGGTTGGGAAGTGGAGGTCCTCGGCCAGCTCGTTCGCCACGTCGCGGTACATCTCCGCGATCCGGCGCTCGAGTTGTTGGGGATCGACGCCTACCGGCGATGAGTATGTGGTGGTGGTTTGCATGACCGCAGAGTCGCCGACGCGCCTTCCCGAAACCTTCCTGTGGCCAGTCAGCATTCGGCGCCGCTCGCCGCGGCGGTTGCGGTCTTGAGCGGATCGATCGCGGTCGCCCGGTGACGTCGCCCAAGCAAGAACAGTGAGACGATCAGGCCGAGGACCGGGAATGCGATCGCGGTTGTGAACGTGAGCTGAATCCCGCGGTCGAGCGCGAACAGGTGCCCGGCGCCGGCATGGAGAAGGCTGCCGGTCCGCGCGGTGGCGATCGTCGCCATCAGCGCGGTGCCGATCGTCCCACCGACCTGCTCGAAAGTGTTGTTCAGTCCCGATGCCAATCCCGCGTCGCGGCTGGC
>DATAPS010000387.1:0-4801 GCA_036265085.1 Acetobacteraceae bacterium
GCGGTCGCGTAAGCGCGCGCTCTTGCTCGCAGCCGTACTGGTCGTGGCGGCCGCGTCGGCGGTTAGGTGGTACACGTGGCCAGCCCGCGGCACGGGAGCAGTATTAGTCGCCGGATCAGTGCGCACGACCGAAATCCGAATCGCCCCGGAAGTGAGCGGCCGCATGGCGCGCTTTCTCGTCGCGCCCGGGGAGGCGGTCGAGCGCGGGCAGCCGGTGGCATCCATCGTCAGTCCGGAGCTCTTCGCCGCGGTCGATCAAGCCCGCGCGGACGTCGAGAAGGCGCGATCGGACCGAGACCGCGTCTATGCCGGCGTGCGCGAGGAACAGGTACAGGCCCTCGAACAGGAGATCGGAAAGGCGCAGGCAGTGCACGCGCAAGACGTGACGGAGCTGCAGCGCAAGGCGACCCTCGCGTCCCGCTCCTTCGCGTCTCAGCAGGATCTGGATATCGCGAGGGCAGCCGAGGCGCGCAGTGCCGCGGACATTCTCGTCGCCCAGCAACGATACGCAGAAGCCGAGCGTGGCCCGACCGCTGAGGAACGTGCGCTGGCGGATGCGACCGTGGGCGCGGCAGAGGCGACTCTCGGTGTCATCGAGGCGCGCGCCGCAAAGATGCTGCTTCGCGCGCCGACATCCGGCACCGTCGGCACGCTGGTTGCGGAAACCGGCGAGGCGGTGGTGCCCGGCGAGGCGGTTCTGACCGTGATCCCCGCGGGTGGGATCTGGTTCGGGTTCAATCTTCGCGAGGACGAACTCGGAGGTTTGGCGATCGGCGCTTCCGTTCCGGTCCGCGCGGCACCGGATAAGCAGATCCCGACCAAGGTCGTGGAACTGCGAAACTGGGGCGACTTCGCGGTTTGGCGCGCCGCGCGCGCGGCGGGCGACCACGATCTGAACACCTTCTTCGTCCGCCTCGACGCCGACAGGCCTGCCCCCGAGCTGAGCCCAGGCCAAACCGTCTGGCTTTCGCGACCGACACGGTGAGGGCCTCTCTCCTGACCCCAGCTTAGGAAAAGCCCATCTTCCGCGCGCGCATCGCGGATCACGCCGCTCGGCTGCGGCGCCGCGGCTTGGGCGCGGGCTTCGGGCGTGAGGCTTGGCGTTTCCGCCCGGCCGCCGGCTTTGCTGCCGCGGAGTGCGGACCGACGGCGGGGGAGACCCCGTTTGTCTGCCGCTGCAGCTCAGGGCGCACGCGGGTCGACGCGTCCTCGTTCGGCGTGGGCAGCGCGTCGGCCATCGGGATTGCGCCAAGCCAGAAGGTCAGCTCGGCGGACTTCACCTGATTGTTGCCGTCGTAGTAACTGTCCTGCCACTTGTCGTTGGCTTGCAGGAAATGCCAGGCCTGATCGGCGTCGGTGGCGAGGTGGTAGCGCCAGGCATAGTGGTCGTACACGTCCAGACAGTGCGCGGCATACGCCTCCGCCAAGGCGCGATGGTTGCGAATGATCGCCATATTCTCGTCGTTGTTGTATGACGCTTTGTAGCCGAGGTTGTGACTGCCGGTGACGACCACGCAATCGTCCGAAAACGGGTCGATGACGACGATCTTGTCGTGGATGACGGCGTGTCCGGCCGAGTTCAGCTCGGCTTCCCATTGTCCGAACGCATCTTTTGCATTGACGCCCTGGGCCGCGATCACGCGGTAGTCCTGGGGCAGCGGCGGATCGCCGCTCTGGTGTTTCGGCGGCTTCGTCGTACCCGCTCCCGCGCCGTGGATGCCGATATAGAACTCGCCCGAGGCGTCCCGCGCGGTGACGGCGCCGCGGACGAACAGCGTCGGCTTGGCTTTCAGTGCGTCGGCGATCGCGTCGATGATGCTTGGCCGCCCCGGCTCGAAGGCGAGGAAAACGACCGCCTGCTGCGCCTTGGCGATCGCATCGAACACCTCCGCGAGATCGGGCGGCGGATCTTCGTTGGCCTTCGGTTTGCTCGAGCGTGCGTGCGGCGTGTTCGGCGAGAACCAGAGTCGCACGGTGCCGCTGCCGTCCTCGAGCGCGATCTCGGACGCCTGCGTGGCATCGGCGTCGCGCAGCGCGGAGCCTTGCTGTGCCCTGCCGTTTTCCCCAGGCGGACGCGTGTCGTCACGCAGGCGATTCCAATAGTCCAGATAAGCCTGCGCCAGCTTTGGCGAGCGCGCGATGATCGAGTTGTTGGTCTGGGCGCACAGCGCGTTCGACGTCCAGTTGGTCGAACCGAACAGCACCGCCTGCGCCGCGCCGCCTTTGTCCAGGACTTGGAATTTGTTGTGGCCGATAGCGTTGCTCGGCATGAACCGGTCGATCGCGTCGGGGCAGGCTTCGTGCAAGGCTTGGCGTTCTTCTGAGTACGTGTCGTTCGTCTTCGGCTGACCCTTGCCGCCGCCGCCTGGCATATTGGAGAGGATGACGTGCGCGCCGTCCCCGAGCGCCTCGAGATGCGCGAGCAGTTCCGGATCCTGGAACTCGTAGAGCGCGCAGTGGACCTCCGCGCCCTCTTGCTTGGCTTCGTCCGAGAGGGTGGTGAGCGCGGTTATCATCTCCCCCGCGAGGTCCAAGCGCAGGGTGTCGCCCGGCTTGACGATGCGTGCCTTGAGTTCGTCGAGCGGCTTGCCGGGGTGCGAGCCGTCATGGAGCACGCGGGCTGTCGCCTGCGTCGCCAGGATACCGCGGTTGAAATACGCGGACAGCACGCCGTATCTCGGGCTGAGCTGGACCTGGTTCGAGAGCAGCGGCCCATAGGGCATGGCTGTGAGATTTCCGGGCGTACCGGTCATCGGCACGATACGATAGCGGTATGTCCCGCCGCGTTTGGCGAACACGTCCTTCCAGAAGAATTTCTGGATCGGATCATCGGCCGTGGTGCGGTTCGGCTTCGCGTCCTGGCCCTCGAAGGTCGCCATGGCGGGCAGGCACGTCTCGGTGCCGGCTCTTACGTCGATGCGGTAGATCGCGAAACCGACGCAGTTCGGAAGCTTGCCGCCGAATGTCCACGCGACCACCGCCATGTCGTTGTTGCTGAACGCCACCGCTTTCATTGTTGCCCCCCAGCCGCCGGTTGCGTGACCGTAATCGCGCTGCGCCGCGTTGGGAACGCAGCGAATGAGCAATTATCTCGTGATCCCCTCGGATTCAGGGCAATTTCATTTTCGAGTTCCACGTAGCGCAAGCCCGGCCCTGGTTTTGGGAGGTCTTTGCGCAGCCCGCATACCGAGTCGCCTCGACCACGCGACGTGCTAGTCTGGGCCCAGATTGATCATGCGCGGGGGATCACTTGACTACTGCGTTGCTGAATCTCCGTAGGTCAGACAGGCGGTTTACCACCCCCTTGGTGGACCGATGGTCCACCCGGTTACTCGCTTCTCTCACCGTCATCCTCCTTGCGACCCCAGCCCACGCGGCGACGATCAACCGCTGGATCCAGCTCGCCCCCAACCACACAGCGCTCCTGCGCGCCATCACCGACCTTCGCAACGACGCCTGCCCCGCCGCATCCGTCGACGGCGCCCCCGTCGCTCTCGCCCAGCGCGGCAGTTCCGCGAATGCCGCCAACAGCTTCCCGATCACGCTCTGCGAGGCCGCCGTTCCCGTCGGCGGCTCAACCGCCATCATCGACGGGATGACGCTGAAAATGCCGGCGGCGCACCCGCGCCGCATCGTCGTCATCGGCGATACCGGCTGCCGCGTCGTGCTCACGGAGCAGCAGAACTGCAACGACCCCGGCCCCAACGGCTTCCCACTGCCGCAGATCGCGCAGATGGTCGCGACGTTCTCGCCCGACCTGATCGTGCATGTCGGCGACTACTATTATCGCGAGTCGCCCTGCCATCCCGGCAACGCAGGCTGCGCCGGCTCGCCGCACGGCGACACGTGGCCCGCCTGGGACGCCGACTGGTTCACCCCCGCGCGCCCGATCATGGCCGCGGCCCCGCTCGCCATGTCGCGCGGCAATCACGAGAGCTGCGGCCGCGGCGCGCGCGGCTGGTACACGCTGCTCGATCCGCACCCCTATGATGTCGCCGCCGTCAGCTGCACGTTCGGCTCGGCCTACGACTATCCGCCGTCCTATATCGTCGATGCCGGTCTCGTGTCGCTCATCATGTTCGACAGCAGCTTCGCCAATACCGGGGACAAGAGCGCGCCGGTGCAGAGCGACGTGAACGCGGTCGAGGCGGTCACCGCCACGCATTACGCCCCAGACGTCGCGGCGCAGGTCGCGGCACTGAACGGCAAGCCGGCGTTCTTCGTCACCCATCGCCCCGCTTACGGCTTTTACAAATCCGCCCAACACGGCAACCGGCTTTCTCTTGAGGGCGCAACACCCGACGAACTGGCGCTCTTCGCAAAGGGTGTCCCCGATCCGATCCGGTTGCTCCTGTCCGGCCACATCCACCAGTTCGAAGCCATCGACATGGTGCGCGAGGAGGACGCGCCGCAGCTCGTCGTCGGCATGAGCGGCACTCTGCTGGACAAACAGGCGGCGCCCCACGAATTCACCGGTCCCGCGGCATTCGATCGGGTCGCCGGCTTTGCGCCCGTGGTCGCCCAGGCGATGGATGTCGGCCGCGAGTTCGGCTTCGCCGTACTTGACGAGGTCGATGGCGGCTACACTGTCGATCTCTATTGGCTCGACGGCGTGCCGCACGGCCGGTGCGTACTTCAGGTCGTGGGCGCGCGGCGCCTGACCTGCACGGGCTGAGCGGCGGCGCGGTCGCGATGGACGCGCCCGTCACCCGCGAGCACGAACACGCCGCCGCGCCGCAATCCGCCGCCTCGCGCGAGACGCAGCGCACGCTGATCCGGCTGCTGCTTCTCAGCGGTCTCG
>DATAPS010000388.1:0-6179 GCA_036265085.1 Acetobacteraceae bacterium
CTTTGACTGGGACCGCGCCGACCTCACCCCCCGCGCCCGGCAGGTCATCGCCGAGGCAGCGCAAAACAGCGGCAAGGTGCAGCACACCCGCATCGAGGTGAACGGCTACACCGACACCTCCGGCACTCCCGCCTACAACCAGCGGCTCTCCGTCCGACGTGCCGACGCGGTGGCCGCCGAGCTGGTGCGCGATGGCGTGCCGCGCAACCAGATGGACATCCATGGCTACGGCGAGACCCACCTGCTCGTGCAGACTGGACCGGGCGTGCGCGAGCCGCAGAACCGACGTGTGGAGATCATCTACCGGTAGCCCTACGCGGCATCGGGGAAGATCACCCCGAGCGTAAATCGAGGAAGGCGGATAGGACCGCCTCATAACGGCGAGCGCGACGCAGGCGGCCGGGTCGAGCCGGGGCGGCGTGGTGGCGAACCCTTCCTCGTCGAGCGGTTCCAGTCGAGCAGGTCGAGTGCAGCCATCCGCCATCCGACGCGGGCCGTTTCGTCCACGCATCCGTCGGTTGCGTTCGCATGCCGCCGTACTGAGATGCATGCCATGAACGACCGTGCGAGCCCGCTGCCCGGCGTCGACACCGTGCTGCGCACCGACGCGGCTGCGGTCCTTGCCGTCCGCTTCGGCCGCGAGGCGACGGTCGCGGCGATCCGCGACACTCTTGCCGCCCGCCGCGCCGAGCGGCGATTCGGCGCGAGTCCGGAGGAAATCATCGACGCGGCCTCCGATTCGCTCGTGCGTCGCTTCTCGGCCTCGCAACGGCTGGTGTTCAATCTCACCGGCACGGTGCTGCACACGAATCTCGGGCGTGCGCCCATCCCCGCCGAAGCCGCCGCCGCGGCCGCCGCCGCTTTCGCGGGCGCGACCAACCTCGAATACGACCTCCGGACCGGACGCCGCGGCGAGCGGGACGACCACGTGCGTGGGCTGCTGCGGGAACTCACCGGCGCCGAGGACGCGACCGTGGCGAACAACAACGCCGCCGCGGTGCTGCTCGTGCTGAACACCCTTGCACTCGGACGCGAGGTCGTCGTCTCGCGCGGCGAGCTGATCGAGATCGGCGGCTCGTTCCGGATCCCCGACATCATGGCGCGCGCCGGCGCCACCATGCGGGAGGTCGGCACCACCAACCGGACCCATGCCCGCGACTTTGAGGCGGCGATCAGCGCGCGAACCGCGGCGCTGATGCGTGTCCACCAAGCGAATTACGCGATCAGCGGCTTCACGTCCGCCGTTGCCCCCGCGCAGTTGGCCGACATCGCACACCGGGCGGGGCTGCCCCTGATCGAAGATCTCGGCAGCGGCAGCCTTGTCGATCTGCGGCGTTGGAAACTGCCGCACGAGCCGACGCCGCAGGAGAGGATCGCGGCGGGCGCCGACCTCGTCTGCTTCTCCGGCGACAAGCTGCTCGGCGGCCCGCAGGCGGGGCTGATCGTCGGCCGTGCCGAACTGATCCGGCAGATCAACGCCAATCCCCTCAAGCGCGCCGTGCGGCTCGACAAGGCGCGGCTTGCGGCGCTGGAACACGTGCTCCGGCTCTATCTCGACCCGGATCGTCTGGCCGAACGGCTGCCCGCGCTCCGCCTACTCACGCGGCCCGAGTCGGACATCACAGCCACGGCCGAGCGCGTGATCCCGACGGTTGCGGCGGCGTTCCCGGCTGCACGAGTCGAGTTGCGGCCGTGCCGGAGCCAGATCGGATCGGGGGCGCTGCCGGTCGATCTACTGCCTTCCGTTGCGATCACGATCCCGTGTGGCAACGCTGATACAGTGGCGCGAACGCTCCGGAGCCGCGCGCGTCCCATCCTCGGTCGCGTCGCGCAGGGCGCCGTCTGGCTCGACTGCCGCTGCCTCGATCCGACGGAGGAGGATGCGTTCCGCGCGGCGTTGGGATAGTTCAGCACGTGGAGGAGAAGCGGCCCCGGTGGGCCGGCCGGTCTTCAAAACCGGTCGGGGCTGCGCAGCGGCTCCGGGTGGGTTCGACTCCCGCTCTCTTCCGCCACGATCACGGACGCAACACTCACTGTGGCTCATACGTCACAGTGGCCTCCGGAAAAGCAACGTCTTGCGCCGAAAGACCATTCCGCACTGGCCACCGCCGGTTCACCTCGTTAGCTTGATTACGGAACGGATGGGTGCGGGAAGCCGTCCGGTGCGTGATTGGTTGCGCTTCTGGCGTGATCGATGCAATCGAGGAGAGTGAACAATGAAGCTCCGGAACTTGCTTCTGGCCGCCACGGTGCTGGCAGTGCCGGTCGCGGCGAAGGCCCAGCCCTATAATCAGCCGATCGTCGGCCTCTATGTTGGCGCGGGTGCCGGGTATGACTACATGACGAACACCAGCATCAGCAACTTCGACGTTCAGGGCCGTCAGCTCGGACAGAATCCGCAAAATCCGATCATCCAGAACTTCGTCGGGAATTCGCACCTCAGGAGCGACGGCGGATTTGCCGGCTTGGGCAGCATCGGTTGGGGTCTCGGCAACGGCCTGCGCCTCGAGGTTGAGGGCAGCTACCGTGAGCAACACACGCACCTGCAAAACAACATCAATTTCCGTTTCGCGAACGCCAACATAAACGGCGGCAACAGCAACATCGGCATCCAGGGCGGCGGCAACGTCCAGAATTACGGCGGGATGTTCAACGCCGTCTACGACTTCAACAACCTGGGCTGGCCGGTCGTCCCCTACGTCGGCCTCGGCGTCGGCTACCTGTGGACGGAACTGCAAAGCTTCAATTTTCACGTCGCCGGCTTCCCGGGCAACGCCCAGGTCAACTCGAGCTCCAAGGGTAGCTTCGCCGCTCAGGGCATTGTCGGTGTGGCCTACAACATCCCGGGGATTTACGGCCTGGCTCTGACAGGCGAGGTGCGCGGCCTCGGGGTTACCCAGAGCCTCAAATATTCGGTGAGGGCAGGCTCACTGCCCGCCGGCAATGGCAACAGCATCATCGCGAACTCGTTCAAGTTGGGCGGGCAGGCGCATGTGACCGCTCTCGTCGGCCTCCGTTACGCCTTCAATGCGGCGCCGCCGCCGCCGCCGCCGCCGCCCGCGCCGGCTCCGGTCGCAGCCCCCGCTCGTTCCTATCTCGTGTTCTTCGATTGGGATCGTGCCGACCTGACGGCCCGCGCGCGGCAGGTCATCGCCGAAGCGGCGCAGAACAGCACGAAGATCCAGTACACGCGCATCGAGGTGAACGGCTACACCGATACCTCGGGCACGCCGGCCTACAACCAGCGCCTGTCGGTTCGCCGCGCGGAAGCGGTCGCCGCCGAGCTGGTGCGCGACGGGGTTCCCCGGAACGTGATGGATCTGCACGGTTTCGGCGAGACGCACCTCCTGGTCCAGACGGGCCCGGGCGTGCGCGAGCCGCAGAACCGCCGCGTCGAGATCATCTACCACTGATCCCGCGCGTCGGCTGAGCCGGCCAGCCCCGCCGCGGTTCGCCGCGGCGGGGCTTTTTGTTTCGGACGCAGCTAAGCGACTCGGTGCAGCAACGCCTCGCCCGCCGCGAGTCGACGCACGTTCTCCGCCGCCACGTCGAGGCTCCGCCGCCACGTTTCCGGCGTGAGCCATGCCGCGTGCGGTGTCACCACGACATCCGGGCGTGCAAGCAACGGATCGCGGGACGCGATCGGTTCGGGATCGAATACGTCCAGCCCCGCACCGGCGAGCCGGCCGGTCTCGAGTGCCGCGATCAGCGCGCCCTGGTCGACGAGGCCGCCGCGGGCGGTGTTGATGAGGATCGCACCGGGCTTCATCCGCTCCAGCGCATCCCGGCCGATGAGGTGCCGCGTCTCCGGCGTGAGCGGCACGTGCAGCGAGACGATGTCGCTCTCGGCCAGCAGCTCCGGCACACTTCGGCGGATCTGGTCCGGCGGCGGCGTGCGCGCGGCCACGAGCACCGTGCATTCGAACGCATGGAGCAACCGCGCGAGGGCACGAGCCACCGCGCCATAGCCGACGAGCCCGACCGTGCGCCCTCCGAGCTCGCCGAAGCTGTCCTGCAGCGCCGGGGGAATCGCCCAGACGCCCTAGCGCAAAGCGGCGTCCAGCTTCGGCAGACGCCGCAGTGTCGCGAGCATCAGCAGCAGCGCGTGCTCCGCCACCGCGCGGGCGTTGCTGCCGGGCAGATTGCAGACCGCGATGCCGTGCGCCGCCGCCGCCGCGACGTCGATGGTGTTCACCCCGGACCCGATCTTCTGGATCAGCCGCAGCTGCGGGGCGGCGGCGATCGCCGCCGCCGTGACCGGTGTGAGCACGTGCCAGAGCGCTTCCGCGGCGGCGAGCGCGGCCTGCTTGCCGTCAGGATCGTCCGGAGGACAGACCGTGACCGAGAGGCCTTTCTCGGCGAGAGCGGCGAAGCGGGCGACGATGGCGGGGCCGGCGCGGTCGTCGAAGACCACCCTCATGCGGGCGAGCGGCCGAGCATCGATCCGCCAGCGAAGCGTGCCGTCGGGCCGAGCGCCTCCTCGATGCGAAGCGCCTCGTTCCATTTCGACATCCGTTCGCCACGCGCGAACGAGCCGACCTTGAGCTGGCCGGTGCCCCAGCCGACCGCAAGATGGACGATGGTGACGTCCTCGGTCTCACCCGAACGCGCGGAGACGATGCCGGCGAAGCCGACCTCGCGCGCCGCGTCCCAGGCCGCACGCGTCTCGGTGACCGTGCCGCGCTGGTTGGGCTTGAGCAGCACGGTGTTCGCGGCACCCGCGGCCGCAGCGTTCCGCACCCGGGTCGCGTCGGTCACGAGGAAATCGTCGCCGACGATCTGCACGCGCCTGCCCGCCGCCTGCGTGAAGCGCGCGAACCCGGCAGGATCGTCCTCCGCGAGCGGATCCTCGATCGAGATGATCGGGTATCGGTCGAGCCAGCCGAGCAACAGCTCGCACATCGCATCGCTGTCCAGCTCTTTGCCCTCCAGGCCGAGCCGGTAGCGGCCGCCTCTGCTGAACTCGGAGGCGGCGATGTCGAGCGCAATGGCGACCTGCTCGCCCGGCCGCAGCCCCGCCTGTTCGATCGCCCGCACCAGCATCTCCAGCGCCTGCTCGTTGGTGTCGAACGCGGGCCACCATCCGCCCTCGTCCGCCACTCCCGCGAGCTTGCCGGCTTCGGCCATCAGCTTGCCGGCGGCCCGGTACACCTCCGCCGTCCAGTCGAGCGCCTGCGCGAAGCTTTCGGCACTCGGGCAGATCACCATGAAGTCCTGCACGTCGACGCGGCGGCCGGCGTGAGCGCCCCCGCCGAAGATCTGAATCTGGGGCAGCGGGATGGTGAGCTCGGTCGCATCTTCGCCGGCGAGGTGGCGATAGAGCGGCACGCCATCGGCCGCGGCGGCGGCATGGGCGGCGGCCATCGAGACGGCGAGGATCGCGTTGCCGCCGAGTCGTTGCCGACCCTCGGTCCCGTCGAGCGCGATCAGCCGGCCGTCCAACGTGCTTTGGTCACCGCCGTCGGTGCGCAGCACGGCGCGGGCGATCTCGCCGTCGATGTTCGCGACCGCGCGGCGCACGTCGTAGCCGCCGAACGCGTCGCCGCCATCCCGCAGATCCAGGGCTTCGCCGGACCCGGTGGAGGCGCCGGCCGGCGCGATCGCGCGACCGACGGCGCCGCAGGCGAGCACGATCTCCGCTTCGACGGTGGGCCGGCCGCGGCTGTCCCAGACGCGGCGGCCGTGGAGATAGACGATCTCGGTTTCGCTCACCGCTCCAGCTCCTCCGCCCAGGCATCGCCGATCGCCGCGAGCCGCGCCGGCGGGGCGGCAAGCAGGGCGCGGGCGGCGCGGCGGACCCGATCCTTGTCCGCTTCCGCGGTCACGTACTCGACCGGCGACTTGCCGTCCACGCGGGCGAGGAACAGGCCGGGGAGCAGAGCGGCGGCGCGGCGCTCGAACGCGTCCGGGTCTTCCCAGTCGATGCCCGCACGGTAGCGGTCGGCGAGCGCGGCATAGCAAGCGAGGAAATTTGCCCTCGCGCCGGGGGTCCAGAGGCATTTGAGCAGGAGGTGGTTCAGGCAGAAGGCGAGGTCGAAGGCGGGATCGCCCCAGGTCGCGCATTCCGCGTCGAGGAACACCGGGCCGCGCGGGCCGATCAGAATGTTCTTCGGACTGACGTCGCCGTGAACGAGCGCTTTCCGTGTGCGTGCGGTGGTGTCGGCGAGGGTTTCGAGAAC
>DATAPS010000389.1:0-6586 GCA_036265085.1 Acetobacteraceae bacterium
GCGAGAGATCCGGCTCACAGCTTGACACCCAGATGCTGGGCGACCGCAAAGATGTCCTTGTCGCCCCGGCCGCACATGTTCATGACCAGCAGATGATCCTTGGGGAGGGTCGGCGCCAGCTTCGCCACATGCGCCAGCGCATGAGACGGCTCGAGCGCCGGGATGATGCCTTCGAGCCGGGCACAGAGCTGGAAGGCATCGAGCGCCTCCTTGTCGGTGATCGACACGTACTCGACCCGCTTCAGGTCGTGCAGCCAGGCATGCTCGGGGCCGATGCCCGGATAGTCGAGGCCGGCCGAGATCGAATGGGCGTCGATGATCTGCCCGTCGTCGTCCTGCAGCAGGTAGGTCCGGTTCCCGTGCAGCACGCCCGGCCGCCCACGCGAGAGGCTTGCCGCGTGCTCGTGCGTGTCGAGACCCTTCCCCGCCGCCTCCACGCCGATCAGGCGGACATCGCGGTCGTCGAGGAACGGATGGAACAGCCCCATCGCGTTCGATCCGCCTCCGATCGCTGCCACGCATACATCCGGCAGCCGCCCTTCCGCCGCGCGCATCTGCGCCTTCGCCTCGTCGCCGATCACGCTCTGGAAGTCGCGCACCATCGCCGGATAGGGATGCGGGCCGGCAACCGTGCCGATCAGGTAGTAGGTGTCGGACACGTTCGCGACCCAGTCGCGCAGCGCCTCGTTCATCGCGTCCTTCAGCGTGCCCGCGCCTGACGTCACGGGCCGGACCTCGGCGCCGAGCAGCTTCATACGGAACACGTTCGGCTTCTGCCGTTCGATGTCGATCGCACCCATGTAGACGACGCAGGGCAGGCCGAAGAGCGCGCAGACCGTCGCCGTCGCGACGCCGTGCTGCCCCGCGCCAGTCTCGGCGATGATGCGCGTTTTGCCCATCCGCCGCGCCAGAAGGATCTGACCGACCGTGTTGTTCACCTTGTGCGAGCCGGTGTGGTTCAGCTCGTCGCGCTTCAGATAGATCTTCGCGCCACCCAGGCGCTCGGTCAGTCGCTTGGCGAACCAGAGCGGGCTCGGGCGGCCGACATAGTCCCGCAACAGCATGTCGAACTCGGTGCAGAACGCAGGGTCGACCTTCGCCGCCTCGTAGGCCGCCTCCACCTGCAGGATCAGCGGCATCAGCGTCTCGGCGACGAAGCGGCCGCCGAACTCGCCGAACCGGCCGCGTCCGTCCGGTCCGCTGCGCAGCGTGTTCGCGCGGTCGGCGAGAGGGATGTCGGGACGCATCGGCTTGTTCACGCGGGCTTGCCTCTGGGTTGACGCGCGCGTCATAGCGCAGCGCCCCTTCGCCCGCTACTTGTCCACCGCGACAGGCAGCCACACCGAGAATGTAGCACCGGCGCCGTCGTCGCTCTCGATCGTCAGCACGCCGCGGTGCCGACTGACGATGTGCTTGACGATCGCGAGGCCGAGTCCCGTGCCGCCCGCGGTTCGCGACCGCCCCTTGTCGACACGGTAGAACCGCTCGGTCAGCCGAGGGACGTGGGCACGCGGAATCCCCGGGCCGTCATCGCTGACGGAGAGCAGGACGCCCGGCCGCGACGGCCACTTTCCACCCGGCTTCGCCCGCGCCACCGCAATCCGGACGCGGCCGCCTTCGCGCCCGTATTTGACGGCGTTGTCGACCAGGTTCTGCAGTACCTGCAGCATCTGGTCGCGGTCGGCGACGATGCGCGGCAGCGGCGCGGCGATGGAAGTCTCCAGTTTGACCCGCCGCTGCTGCACCCGCGGCTCGAACGCCTCGGCGACGCTCTCCACCACGCCCGCGAGATCGACCCGATCCGAAGGCGGCTGGTGCTCGATCAGCTCGATACGCGACAGGCTGAGCAGATCGTCGATAAGCCGGTTCATCCGCTGCGCCTGCTCGGCCATGATCGTGAGGAACCGCGACTGCGCCGGCGGGTCGTCCGCCGCCGGGCCGCGCAGGGTCTCGATGAAGCCGATCAGGCTCGCGAGCGGCGTGCGCAGCTCATGGCTGGCGTTGGCGACGAAATCGGCCCGCGTCCGCTCCACCGCGCGCTCCCGTGTCCGGTCCGACAGGACCACGATAGCGGCCGGGTCGGACAGCGCGCCCGGCTGCATCCAGATCACCGTCGCCTGAACCTCCCGCGGCACCGGCGCGGGCAGATGCAGGTCGGCGCTCTGCATGTCCTCCGTCTCGATCGCCCGGTCGATGGCGGCGCGCAGCCCGGGATGGCGCAGCACCGCGCCCATGTCCGCGCCGAACGCGGCGCGGGCCGCAGCGTTCGCGCGCCGGACGACACGGTCCGCGCCGAGGATCAGCAGCGGATCGGGCAGCCGCTCGAAGATCGCCTCGTTCGCGCGCACCGTGTCGCGGAGCTGCGCCGCCTGCAGCGCGAGCGACCGTGCCAGCCGCTCGATCCCGCGCGTGACGGCCTCCACCGCCGGAATGCGCGGGGCCGCCGCGGCATGCGCGAGCGTCAGGCTCTTGGATGATCCCGCCGTGTCCTCCGAGGCGGCGCGCAGGGTCTCTCCGAGCAGCTGGATGTCCCGCGCCCATAGGGCCGCCCAGGCGACGGCGCTGCCGAGCGTTGCCAGGAGCGCGGCCAGCACAACGCCGGTGACGGCGGTTCCGGTCGCAAGCATGAGGAGGAACGCGGCCACCGGCACCGCCGCGATCGCTGCCGCGGCGCCGACGAACATGCCCCCTCGCACCGGCGTGGTCAGATCCCCGGCACGTTCAGCGAGGTCGGCGCCGGCTGAATCACCTGGGCGGTGTCGCCGTGGATCTCGAACAGCGCCAGCGCACGGCGCACCCGCCCGTTCGGGAGCAGGGCGAACACGCCGTCGACCCCGGCGAACCCGTCGGGCCGCGTCAGCAGCGCGAGCGAGTAGCCGCCGCTCTGTGCCAGTGCCCGCG
The DNA here is from genome assembly GCA_036265085.1 of Acetobacteraceae bacterium. Taxonomy (GTDB): domain Bacteria; phylum Pseudomonadota; class Alphaproteobacteria; order Acetobacterales; family Acetobacteraceae; genus DATAPS01. The sequence goes on from DATAPS010000389.1 coordinate 2,902, forward strand.
CGAGCGACGCCGCGTCGTAGGCGAAATCGGCGAGCCCCGGAGCGGAACTGCCGTAGGCTTGCGTGTATCGCGCGTCGAACCCGCTGCGTGGCCCCGGCTCCGGCGCCGCGTACCACGCGCCGTCGAGCTGCGCCCCCTGGCGCGCGCTCGGAGATGACCACAGGACCGGTCCGAGGATCCGCACGTTCGGCGGGAGGAGATCGTAATTCGACAGCTGCGACGTGATCGAGGCCAGCCTGCCACCGACATCGGCCAGCATGATCGCGTCGAAATTCGCCGGCGCCGGCGGCTGCACGGCGCCCGGTTGGTTCGCGGCCGGCGAAGCGACCGTGGTCGCCCCGCTCCGCCCGGCATCCGAGGCCAGCTGGCGCACCGCCGGCGTGATGCCCGACAGCGAGCCGTCATAGGTCTGGATGTCAGCCGCCGGCGCGCCCACGCTCGCAAGCGATTCCGTCAGCGCGCCGCCCATCGCGTTGCCGAAGGCATCACGCGGCAGCAGCGCGGCGAAGCGGTTGTGCTGGGTCGCGAGCACCGCGCCGATCAGCCGCCGCACCTGCTGGTCCGGTGTGATCCCGAGCGTCCAGACGCCAGGACGGGCGACCGAGGGATCGTTGGTGAAGGCCAGCATCGGCACGCCCGCCGGCTGCGCCACGCGCGCGGCGGCGTTGGTCTCAGCCGCCGTGAGCGGTCCGATGATGAGCGTATCGCCGGCCGCGATCGCCGCCCGCGCCGCCGCGGCCGCCCCGTCCGGGGTGCCGCCCGTGTCGCGAAGGTCGAGCCGCGGCGAGCCCTGATCGGCCAACGCCAGCTTCGCGGCATCCGCGAGCGCCTCGCCGCGTGCAGCATTGGCGCCGGTCATCGGCGCGAGAAGTGCCACCGCTTGCGCTTGCGCGGCAGGCGCGGGCGCGATGTTCACCGGGCCGGCCGACCCGGGCGATAGCGAGACCGCGCCGCCGTACGGCGACGGCGCGCCCGCCTGTTGCGACGACACGCAGCCGGCGAGTGCTAACGTGCCGGCAAGGAGTGCGAATGTCCGACCGATCCACCGAGTCATCTGAGAATCCTCTGCTGCATCAGCCGATCGATCCGGCGCTCGACACCGAACACGATTCGGCCCCGGAGGAACAACACGGCGGACTTCTGCTTGTTTCGACGCCGATCGGCAATCTCCGCGACATTACAGCGCGCGCCGTCGCAGCGCTCCGCCACGCAAGTCTCGTGCTCTGCGAGGACACCCGTGTCACCGCCCGCCTGTTCGCCGCCCTCGGCATCACCACTCGGCTCGTCCCCCTGCATGAACATAACGAGGATTCACGCATCCCTGCGACCCTCGACGCGCTTCGCGAGGGCCGGCGTGTCGCGCTCGTCAGCGACGCCGGCACGCCGCTCGTCTCCGACCCTGGTTATCGCCTCGTCCGCGCGGCCATCGCGGAGGGTCTGCCGGTCTCGGCGATCCCCGGCGCCAACGCGGCAACCCTGGCGCTCGTGCTGTCCGGCCTGCCGCCCCTGCCGTTCCTGATGCTTGGTTTTCCGCCTCCCAAGCAGGCCGCCCGGCGTGCCGCCTTCGCCCGCTTGCGCGACGCCGAGCGGGCGGGGCTGTCGGCGACGCTCCTCTGGTACGAGGCCCCGCACCGGGTGGCCGAGACGCTCGCCGACATGGCCGAGGCGTTCGGGCCACGACCGGCGGCGGTCGCACGGGAACTCACCAAGAAGTTCGAGGAGGTGCGGCGCGGTTCGCTCGCCGAGCTGGCCGCCCATTACGGCGCGACGAAGGTGCGCGGCGAAGTCACCGTGGTCGTCGGCGCGGCCCCGGCGGAACCCGCGTCGGCGGAAGATCTCGACGAACACCTGCGCGCGGCGCTCGCGTCGGGAAGCGTCAAGGACGCCGTCGCCCATGTCGTCGCGACCACTGGGTTGCCCCGCCGAACCGTGTACGCACGCGCGCTGGTCCTGGCAGGCGAGCGCGAACCGGATGCATGATCCAATGACACCATCGACCGCGTCTGCGGCCCGGCCGTGCCTGCGGCTCCCGCCGGAAACGCTCCACCTGCCGTTCGAAGCGGGGCCGTTCCGGATGGCGATGGCGCTGGTGGCGCAGGATCCCTCCGAGCTGATCGAGCTCGACGACCGATACCCCGCCGAAGCCGCGGAACGGCGCGCGCTGCTGGAGGCCCGCCACGCCGACGTGTTTGCGGCCTGCCCCGGATCTGAGGCGGCGCGCGCGCAGGTTCTCGATCGTTTGGCGGAATTTCTTCCCGCGCGCTTCCCCGCCCTGTTCGAGAGGGAAAACGCCACGTTGCGGAACCGGATCACCGGCGAGGACTGGAACCTCGCCGATCCGCCGCACGACCCGCTCGAAATCGCGGGCCGGCTCGTGCAGGAGGATCTCTGCATCATCCGTCCCGACCCGCGCGGCCCGGTGCTCGACGCCGCCGTGCTCTGCTTCCCCAGCCGGTGGCGCCTCGCCGACAAGATCGGCCGCCCGCTCGCCGCGGTGCACGGCCCCGTGCCGCTCTACGCCGACCGGCTCGCCGCCCCCGTCGATCGCTTCATGACTCACCTGCGGCCGGGAAAGCTCGCGGTCCGGCTCAACTGGTCGGTGATGGACGATGCGGCGCTATTCCAGCCGGGCGGCAAATTCCGCATGACGCCCAACGAGGCGGTGACCGCGTCGAACGCCGGCGAGACGACGTGGCTGCGCGTCGAGCGGCAGAGCCTCAGCCGGCTGCCGTGCGGTTCGGTGCTGTTCGGCATCCGGGTGCATGTCTATCCGCTGTCGACGCTCGCCGGCCTGCCACAGGAGGCGGCCCGGCTCGCCCATGCGATCCGCTCCCTGCCGCCGGAGATCGCGACGTACAAGAGCCTCGCCGCGGTCCGCGATCCGTTGCTTGGCTGGCTCGATGCGCAGAGCGCACCGATCGCGTGAAGTTGCCCGAAGGTCAGCGCTTGACGATCAGGACTCGTCATCGCGAGCCCCGAAGGGGCGTGGCGATCCGGGCTGTTGCGAAAGTCATATGTGGACATCGGGTAATCGCGGCCGGGACATTGGGTCCGCCATAGTGCCGCGGTCCGGGCGATTTCGCGCGGCGGTTCGCACATGGGAGGCGGCGCGATGGCCCGATTTGTTGGACTGACGTTTCACAGAAGCTGACGTCGATCTGCGTTGTTGACGAGACTGGCGGCCGGGTTTGGCGCGGCCAATGTGCCACCGAGCCTGGGCAGATTGCACGCATGGTCAGCGGACATGCGGGAGACGGTGCGAGGATCGGGATCGAAACTGGGTCGATGACGCCGTGGCTCGTGCATGAACTGCGCGGACAAGGCTTCGACATCACCTGTCTCGACGCCAGACACGCGAGTGCCGCGCTCAAGATGCAGATGAACAAGACCGATCAGAACGATGCCGAGGGGCTCGCGCAGATCATGCGCACAGGATGGTATCGGTCGGTGCACGTGAAATCGCTCGATGCCCATCGGAGGCGTGCACTGCTGGAGGCAAGGGCACAGCTGGTTGGCATGACGACGCGTCTGTCGAACCATATCCGAGGTGTGCTGAAGACGTTTGGCTTGCTGCCCGGCGCTATGCGTGGTGCTCCGTTCGACAGACGGGTCGAGGCCCTGCTCGCCGATCGTGATGACGTGGCGGCGATCGTCCGGCCCATGCTTACGGCCTGGCGACAGCTGC
>DATAPS010000390.1:0-21667 GCA_036265085.1 Acetobacteraceae bacterium
GTCATGGACGAGACGGACCCGGATCGGCGCGACCTCGCCCTCGATATCTACGCGCCGGAGTGTCCTGACCAGTCGCCCTACAGCCAGGCTTTCGTCGAGATGTTCCGGTCGGCGCAGGTCTCGCGCAACCGAAAGATAACCACGTGGTGTCAGGAATGGCTGGAACGGCTTCGGCGCCGCGGCGGCGTTGAAGTCGAGCGCCCGTTCGTCGTGCATCGCACGATGTGCGACGTCCGCTGGCTCGATCCGAACGTCGATCCGAACGGGCGGCCGGCGAATCTGTGCTTTCTCGGTGATCCGCGGACCGTCAACGTCGCGCCGGTCGGTCTTGCCCGCTATACATCGTTGCGGTCGTGGCTCTCGCAATGGAGCTACGATCTCTCGAACGCGAAAGGGCCGCGTAACGCGGCGCGGGTGCGGCGCACGCCGGTCCTGCAGATCGAGAACACGGCCGACGACGCCGTTCCCGCGACCCACAATCCGGTCATCCACAACGCGCTCGCGACACCGGACAAGGAGCTGGTACGGATCGACGGTGCAAACCACTACTACCGCGGGCAACCCGAGCAGCTCCTGGAGTGCATCGCGGCCGTGGAGGACTGGAGCCGACGTAAGGGCTTTCTCACGTCCTGACTCGATCGCGGCCGACGAGCGCGATCCAGCGCGCGAAGGCGTCGAGCAATGCTGCCAAGGCTTGCTTCGACGGCTCGTCCGCGAGCCGCCCGTTTGCGTCGAACCGCTCCCACGCGCTTGCGAGGAAGAACTCCGGCTGCCCGAGCACCAGCATACTGAGACCGGTGCAGATTTGCCGAAGGTGGGCTTGTGCGCGGGCAGTACCCAGACGACCACCGGCTCCCATGATGGCGACCGGCTTCCCCCGTACGACTGGATCCGCGACAGGGCGAGAGATCCAGTCGATCGCGTTCTTCAGCACGCCCGGGACGGAGAAGTTGTATTCCGGTGTCGCGATCAGGATGCCATCGGAATGGCGGATGCGCTCCCGCAGCTGCCGCGCCGGCTCAGGAAGCCCGACCGCCTCGACATCGGCGTTGAACAGTGGGAGTTCGCCGATCGGTACGATCTCGATGTGCACGTCGCGGTGTCGGAGTTCGACCGCTTCGCGCAAGAGCGCGCTATTGAGCGAACCGGTTCGTAAGCTGCCTGAGATACCGATAATTTTGATGCCAACTTGCGTCATCGACTCTGCACCTCGGAAAGCGGGACGGGGTCGGATCGGCGCCGAACGGAGTCGGAGTGTGCAGATTGACATCGCGCGCGCCCGGTGCATACGGTTTAGACAGGAAAAAACGCGGTCTCGGTCATCGAGATACGTCAGAGAACAGAAGAATTCTGGGATGATAGACCTCTATTATGGTCCAACATCGAATGGCCGGAAAATCTCGATCATGCTCGAGGAGGTCGGGCTGCCGTATCGGCTGCACGTCGTCGATATCCTCGCGGGCGACCAGTTCAAGCCCGAGTTCCTGGCGATCAATCCGAACAACAAGATGCCTGCCATCGTCGATTCGGACGGCCCGGATGGCCGGACGGTAGAGGTGTTCGAGTCCGGTGCGATTCTGATTTATCTCGGGCGCAAGAGCGGTCGCTTCCTGCCGCGTGATCCGATCCGGGAGATCGCCTGCTTGCAGTGGTTGATGTGGCAGATGTCCGGCATCGGCCCGATGTTCGGGCAGTGGGTTCACTTCAACCATTTCGCACCCAAGCGCGACGACTACGCGATCGGCCGGTACCGCCGTGAGGTCGATCGCCTTCGCCTCGTGGCCAATCGACACCTCGCGGAGCACGAATTCTTCGCCGACGAGTACTCGATCGCCGACATCGCTTGCTGGCCATGGCTCCAGAGCTTCCGGACCCGCCTGCCGCCGGAGGTCCCGACGCCGCATCTCGATGCGTGGGCGGACCGGGTGGCGCAGCGGCCCGCGGCGCAGCGGGGCTACAATCTCCTGCTTGAGCAGATGCGCCCCGAAGCGCGCAACGAGAAGCCGATCGACCGCCATACCTGGAACGTTCTCTACGGCGCCATCCAGCACGGCGACCGCTATGCGGAACCGACCGAGCGATGATCAGCTTCGGCCTGTCCGCTCGTGTCATCATCGTGACGGGCGGGGGCTCCGGGATCGGCCGGGCGCTGGTGCGCGCGCTGGCGGCCGACGGAGCGAAGGTCGCCGCGGCGGATATGCATGCGGCGAACGTGGAGGCGGTCGCCGGCGAATGCGATGCGATGCCGCTCGTCTTCGACGTTCGCGACGAGGCCGCGACCCGCGACGCGGTCGCAAGGGTGGCGGACCGGCTCGGTCCGATCGATGGCCTGGTCTGCTCGGCCGGAACATCCCGGGCGGCGCGCGCCGAGGCGCTATCGCGCGATCAGTGGGACTTGGTCATCGACAGCAATCTCACCGGCAGCTTTCTCTCCGCTCAGGCGGTCGCAGGTGGAATGATCGCGGCGGGATGCGGCAGCATCGTCTTCCTCAGTTCGCTGAATGGAAAGGGTGGGCATCCCGGCCGGGCGCACTATTGTGCGTCGAAAGCAGCCGTCGAGGGATTGACGCGCGATCTCGCCTGCGAATGGGGCCGACACGGGATCCGTGTGAACGCGGTCGCCCCGAACGTGACGGACACGCCTCTCGTGCGCGCCAACCTGCCGGAAGACTATGTTCGCGACGTCATCATCGACCGCACGCCGCTCGGCCGCATGGCGGAACCCGACGAGATCGCGGCCGCGTGCATGTTCCTGCTCTCGGAGGCGGCTTCCTACATTACCGGAATCGTGTTGCCGGTCGATGGGGGGATCAGCGCGGGCTACCTGACGCATCGGAGCGGAGCCGAATACGGATCCCGGGCGCTGCGCAACTGATGGCCCGCGTGGCTCTCGTCACCGGGGGTGCGAGCGGCATCGGCGCCGCCTGCGCTCACGCGTTGCGCGAGGACGGGCTGACGGTTGTTCCCACCGACCGGCACGGGGTTCCGCACGTCATGGACGTGACGGACGAGGCTGCCGTCGAACATTCGTTCGACGACATCGAGGCGGAGTTCGGCCCGGTCGCCGTGCTCGTCACCTGCGCGGGAACGATCATCGTGCCGCCGGACCGGCGGCCGTTGATCGCCGACATCGTGGCGCGGGATTGGGACGAGACGTTCCGGGTCAACACGCGCGGCACGTTCTTCGCAATTCGTGCGATGTTGCGCCGGCGTCGTGCGAAGCCCGTCACGCATGCTCGCATCGTTACGATTTCGTCTGCGGCGGGCCAGACCGGGGGCGCCCGCGGGGGCGCCGACTACGCGGCATCGAAAGCCGCCGTTCTCGCGCTGACCAAACAGGCCGCGCGTGAAGCCGCGTCGCTTGGGCTGACCGTGAACTCCGTCGCGCCGGGTCCGATCGAGACACCGCTCTACCGCTCGGTGAATCCGATCGGGGCAGATCAGGCCGTGGTCGCGACCGTTCCGCTCGGCCGCGTCGGCACGCCGGAGGAAGTTGCGGCAGCCGTGAGATACCTCGTGAGCGAAGCGGCCGCCTACGTCACGGGCAGTGTTATCGACGTGAACGGCGGCAGCCGGATGCAATGAACGCCGCGGGACAGCGGCGCACGATGGGAGGAAACAATGCGACGACTGATCGGCGCGATCGTTGCGCTCTGGCTGGTTTGCGATATCGGCTCGGCGAGGGCGTGGCCGGTCGGTGACCCGCATGGGCCCTATGCAGACCCCGGAATCAGCGACAACGAGATCGTGATCGGCCTGTTCGGTCCCGAATCGGGGCCGCTCCGGAACTTCGGGTTCGATCCGATGGGCGCGGCGCAGATGTGGTACGAGATGGTCAATAAGGCCGGCGGGATCTGGGGCCGGAAAATCCGCCTCGTTATCGAGGACGATAAATGCGATCCGACCACGCTGAATGGCGTCGCGCGCAAGCTCGTCACTGTGGACAAGGTGTTCCTGCTCAACGGCGGCTCGTGCACACCGGCGGCGGTTTCAGCGCAGGAATACGTCACGCGCGAGAAAGTCCCGTTCGTCATGCTGAACGCGGCCGGGGACAACGCGCTGTTCCCGCCGACACGCTACGTGTTCGGTGCGTTCGGGGGCACGCAGTTTACCGTCGGCGGCACGCTGTTCGATTTTGTCGCCAAGCAACTGCATGTCAAGACAGCGGCCTATTTCGGGAACGACGACGATTTCGGGAGCGCAAACCTCGCGGCTGCGAAGTTCATGGCGGAGAAGCGCGGCGTGAAGCTCGTCGCGATCGAGCGCGTGCCGACGAACATTGTTGACGTGACTGCCCCGATGCTCCGGATCCGGCAGGCCAACCCGGACGTCGTGGTCGTCACGAGCTATCCGCAGCCCGCCACGCTGGCGATGCAGAAGATGAGCGAGTTCGCATTCTCGATGCCGATCGTCTTCGCGGTTCAGTCGGTGCCGAACCCGGCCGGTCTCGTCAAGAACGTCGGCAACCTCGCTGCGTTCAAGGACTTCTATTACGGCTCACCGCTCAACGATCTGACCGACGGCCCGCGCCAGCGATGGGTTCTGAAGATGTACAAGGAGCAGTTCCCGGACCGGACGCCAACTGCCTTCATGTCATACGGGCTCCCCTCGGCGCAGGCGATCACCTACGCGTTGCTGATGGCCGGCCCGAACCCGACGCGGGAAAGCTTCATCGACGCGATGTCTCATCTCAAATTCGATACCGGCGTGCTCGCGGGACCGATCGAGTTTGGTCCCGACAAGCGCGACGGGCACAATGCCTCGATCTTCATCAAGTTCGACGGCACGAACTCGGAGCGGATGCCGGGCGTCTACGTCAACGAATATCGCAGCGAGAAGTAGATGGGCCTGCTCGCGCAGGCGCTGGCGAGCGGGGTCGTGACCGGTGCGATCTACGCGCTGATCGCTCTCTCGCTCGTCATCGTCTACAAGTCGACGGACGTCATCAACTTCGCCGGCGGCGACGTGCTGATGGCGTCCTGCTATGTGGCGTTGCTGGCGCTGATCTCGGCGGGGTTGCCGTACTGGGCGTCCGCCCTCGCCGCGGTCGGGGCGGCAGCGGTCATCGGCGCCGGGTTCGATCGCCTTGTCTTGGAACGGATCGGCCGCAGCGTCCGGGGGCAGGACGTGCTTGTCGCCATGGTGACCGCGACGATCGGTCTGTCATACGTTCTGAAGGGCGCGGTGCGGTTGCTGAGCGTTTCGAGCGAAGTCCGCTCCCTACCTTCACAATTCCTGGGACCGCCGATCATCCTGGGCAGCGTCATCCTGCTCCGGCAGGACATCGGGATCCTGGCGACCGCGGCCATCACCGGGGCCGCGCTGTTCGCTTTCTACCGTTTCACCCGGCTCGGCCGCGGCATGCGGGCGGTCGCCGAAGATCCTCGGGCAGCCGCCCTGATCGGGATCCCGATCGTCCGCATGCGCATGCTGAGCTGGGCGGTCGCCTGTGCGGTCGCCGCCGTCGCGGGATTGCTCGTCGCCCCCAAGATCCTGATGACGCCAGACATGGGGATCATCGTCATTCTCGCTTTCGCCGCCGCTGTGATCGGCGGGTTCACCAACTTTCCGGGCGTCGTGATCGGCGGCCTGCTCCTGGGAATCATCGAGAACCTCGTGGCCTGTACATCTCGACGCAAGCGATCGCGGTGGCGCCGTTCCTCGTCATCATGGTGGTGCTAGTGGTCCGGCCGCAGGGATTGTTTGCCCGCCGTACCGTCCTCAAGAAGGCCTAGCGTGCGACGCACCGCGCTGGCAGTAGTCGCCGCTGCTGTCGTCGCCGTCCCGCTGCTGTCGACGGATTACGGCGTCTATCTCGCGAACACGCTCCTGGTGTCCGGCGTCCTCGCGATCGGGCTCGATATCCTGCTCGGTCTCGCCGGCCAGTTCGCGTTCGCGCACATCGCCTTCTTCGGAATCGGCGTCTACGCGACCGGTCTGCTGACCAACCGCTTCTCCCTGACATTCCCGTTGCCGCTGCTTGTGGGCGCGACCCTCGCAACGGGGGTGGCGCTCCTCATCGCCATCCCGGCGTTGCGGCTCCGCCAGGTCTATCTCGCGCTCACGACCTACGCCTTCGCGGCGGTGGCGCAGTGGGTGTTCCATTCGTGGGATGCCGTGACGAGCGGCGCGAACGGGCTGCGGATGTCGCCCACGGTCCTGTTCCGCTGGCATCTCATCGATGACCGGGACGCCTATCCGCTCCTGGTCGTCATCGGGCTCGTGATGGTCGGTGCGCGCGCTCTGCTCGAAAACTCGCGGCTCGGGTTGGCGATGAAGGCCGTGCACGAATCGGAGCCCGTCGCGCTCGCATCCGGCATCGACGCGCGGCGGACGAAGATCGTCGCATTCGGCATCTCGGGCTGCTACGCGGGCATCGCGGGCGGGATGCTGCCGCTGTTCACGTCGTACATCCATCCGGATACGCTCGGTCTCGAAACGCTGGTGGGCATCCTCACGATGGTCGTCGTGGGCGGTCTCGGATCCACATGGGGCGTGCTCGCGGGCGTCGTGGTCATGGGCCTGCTGCCGGAACTCTTGCGCGACCTTCAGGTTCTCCGCGAGCTGGTCTACGGCGCCGTGCTGATGCTCGCGGTCATGTTCATGCCCCGCGGCATCGCCGGGCTGGCGCATCGTTCGGCGTCGTGAGCGTGGCCCTTGAGCTGCAGGGCGTCGAGGTTCGCTTCGGCGGATTGCGCGCGGTGGCCGGCCTGGACCTGCACGTCCGGACGGGCACCATTCATGCGCTGATCGGGCCGAACGGAGCCGGCAAGTCGACCGCACTCAACAGCATTTCCCGGTTCGTTACGCCGGTGCGCGGCGACATTCTCTTCGAGGGACGGTCAATCCTACGATTCGGCCCCCACCGCATGGCGGGGCTCGGCATTGCGCGGGCGTTCCAGAATCTCGAGCTTTGCGGGCGCCTCTCCGTGCTGGAGAACGTGCTGGTCGGGCTTGCGGCCGTTCCCTCGCGAGGCCGCGGCGCGGACCGCGCGGCGGCGATGGAGCTGCTCGACCGCATCGGCCTCGCTGATGAGGCCCGGGTTCCGGCCGAACGGCTCCCGTTCGGTCGACAAAAGCAGTTGGACCTGGCTCGCGCTCTGGCGTCCCGGCCGCGGCTGCTGCTGCTGGACGAACCGGCAGCCGGCCTGCGCAACCGCGACATCCGCGCGCTCGACGCGATGCTGCTCGATCTATGCCGGCGCGACGGTGTGACCATCCTGCTGGTCGAGCACGTGATGTCTCTCGTGATGTCGGTCGCGGATCGGATCACAGTACTCAATCACGGCGAAAAGATATCGGAAGGCTCTGCGGCGGAGATCCGCACCGATCCTCGGGTCATTGCCGCCTATCTCGGACGGGCCGCCGATGTTGCGGCTTGAGGGGGTCGATGCGGGGTATGGCCGCCTCGACGTCTTGCACGGCATCTCGCTGGAGGTCGGCGAGGGCGCTATCGTCTGCCTGCTGGGTGCGAATGGCGCGGGCAAGACGACCACGCTCAACTGCATTTGCGGCGTCGTGCCGATGCGCGCCGGTCGGATCGCGTTCGACGGCGCATCGCTCGCCGGCCTCACGCCGGATCGCGTCGTCTCACGCGGAATCGTGCAAGTTCCGGAAGGGCGCGCGGTCTTCCGCTCCATGTCGGTGTATGAAAACCTTCAGCTCGGCGCATGGTCTCGCCGGGAGCATGCGGCGGCACGGCGCGACCTTGAACGCGCGCTCGACTACTTCCCCGCGTTGCGGGCGCGGTTCCGTCAGGCGGCCGGCACGCTGTCCGGTGGCGAGCAACAGATGCTGATGCTCGCCCGCGCCCTCCTGGCCGCGCCGAAGCTTCTGCTGCTGGACGAGCCGAGTCTCGGCCTCGCCCCGATCATGATCGACGTGATTTTCGACGTCATTTCGCGGCTGCGGAAGGACGGACTTTCCGTGCTGCTTGTCGAGCAGAATGCGGAGCGCGCGCTCGCGATCAGCGATTACGGCTACGTTGTGGAGAACGGCGAGATCGCGTTCTTCGGCAACGCGGCGACGCTGGTGGAGGACCGGCGCGTCCGCGAGGCCTATCTCGGCGCTTGAGGAGAGACGCTCGTGGAAGCACCAGTGCTCTACATCGTTCGGTTCTGGGTCGCCCCGGACAGCCACGATGCCCTGATCCATTGGCTCGACAGCAGGCATATGGCCGAGGTCGTGGCAGAGCCCGGCTTCCGCTGGGTCCGGCGCGTGAAGCTTGCCGACAAAGCAGCTGACGATTGGCAAGGCTACATGATGATCTACGGATTGGACTCACTTGGCGCCCTGCACGCCTACATGTCCGGCCCAGCGCCGCGTCGGTTCGCGGAGGAGCGGAAGCCGTTCGAGGCGCACATGCGAATGGACCGGTGCTGGGGCGAGATCGACAAAGTCATCGGATGACGCCGTGTTTCCGTTGCCCGCCCGTGGCTGGACAACTAGCATCGTCCCAAGAAGAAACAGTTCTTATGAGGAGGCTCCTGTGCTCCAAAAGCTCCACCACGTCGCTTATCGCTGCACGAGCGCAACCGAGACCGTCGCGTTCTACACCAAGGTTCTCGGCCTGAAGCTGGTGCACGCGCTGACTGCCGACCAGGTCCCGTCCGTCAAGCAATACAACCCGCACATCCACATCTTTTTCGCGATGGAGGACGGGAGCTACATCGCGTTCTTCGAGGTCCCGATGGCACCGCCGGCGCAGAAGGATCCGAACACGCCCGCGTGGGTTCAGCACCTCGCGCTCGAGGTGAAGGACATGACGGCGCTGGAGGAAGGCAAGCGGCGACTGCAGGCGGCCGATGTCGACGTCATCGGGCCGGTCGACCACCATTTCTGCCAGTCCATCTATTTTTTCGACCCCTCCGGCCACCGGCTCGAGATGACCGTTCGCACTGACCAACCCGGCGAGGTGGAGGCGTTCGAGCGCGAAGCCGAGGGCGTGCTGCAAGGCTGGCAGGAGCGCGCGCGCAAAGAGCATTGGCCGTCGGCTGAGGCGGTTCCTGCAGCCGCGGACTGAACGCGCCAAAGAATAGGAAACACCCGCTCGGCCGTCCGGGGAACCGGTCAGTCGGCGGCCAGAGGGGCCGTGCGCGAGGCGGATTGGGTGTCGGCGAGGACGTCCGCGCAGGTCGCGCGGAGATGCCCGATCAGCTCCGTCGACGGCTTCGCGTAGGCGCCACGGCGGCCCGCGGTGAGGCCGGACTGTCGGCGTTGTTGCACGAGCATCTCCGCGAGGGCGAGCAGGCCCCCGTAGGAGTCGACGACCGGACAGTCCAGGACGGTCTGCACGCCATGGCGCACCATGATCGTGTTCAGCAGACCTTCCGCCGGAATGATCACATCCGCGCCGGCCGCCACGAGTCGCTCCGCATGCCCGCGAAACCGTTCCACCAGTTCGGACTTCTCCGAGAATGCCCCGTCGAGATCGTGTTCGGTCACGGGCGGATCGAGCGCCTCGATCGCCATCATGCTGTCGCTGAAACCGTAATCGCGGACGAGGTTCGCCTGCGCGTCGGCGGTGTCGCGATCGAGCGTGATCAGGCCGTATGACCGGCCGACGGTCGCGGCCAAGGTGAGTGATGTCCAGAGTGAGCTGATCACCGGGATTGAGACGACGCTGCGTGCCAGATCGACTCCCGGATCGATGAAGCAACTCAGCGCGAAGGCATCGTAGCCTTCGCGTTCGGCCCGCATCGCGTTCTCGACCACCTGAATGGTGATCAGGTGGTTCGCCCATCGGTAATGGTGCATGTGCACCGGCGGAATGTCGCGAGGAAACGTGCCCGGCGCCACGCCATGAACGTCCGCGTGCGTCGACGCGCCGAGCACGGCCAATGCACGCTCTGCGAGCATCGCGCCGTATCCCGGCAACTGCGTCAGATCGGCAAAACTCTGAATCCAGATACGCATGCCCGCCTCCGTCAGTTGCTCACCGGGCAACCACCGCCCTGTTCCGGCCGGAACGCGCGGTCGCCCGGGATACGTTCGACCAGCTTCATCACATCCCATTCGCTCGTCGACTCGCTTGGCGACTTGACCTGATAGAGCAGGTTCTCGCGCAGCAGCCGCCCGTCTCCGCGAAGCCGTGCACCGTGGGTCATGAAGTCCTCGACAGGCAACGCGCGCATCTTCGCGATTACCGCTGGCGCCTCGGCTGTTCCCGCCGCCTTCACCGCCTTCAAGTAGTGCAGGACCGCGCTGTAGACCGAAGCCTGTCCCTGGGTCGGCGGCATCGTTACGTGGGCCGCTGCCATGAAGCGCTTCGCAAACATCCGGGTCTCATCGGTGTCGTTCCAATAGAACGGGAGTGTAAGATATGTGCCCTGGGCCGCCGCAAGACCGATCGCATGGACGTCGGAGATGTCGAGCGAGATGGACGCGAGCTTCACTCCCCCGGCGGGCAGCCCGAACTCGGTCGCCTGCTTGATGCTGTTCGATGCGTCGGTGCCGGAGTTGATCAGGAACAGGACATCCGGCTGCGCGGCCTTCGCCTGCAGTAGATACGTTGCATAGTCGGACGTCCCGAACGGGTGGTAGGCGGTGCCGAGGATCTTGCCGCCATCCCGGGTGATGAACTCCGCGCCGGCATTCGCGGACTGGTGGCCGAACGCGTAGTCGGAAACCAGGAAGTACCACATCTTCGCACCCTGCTTCGAGAGTACGTCGATCACCGGCTCGGCAAGCGAATAAACGTCGTTCGCCCAGTGCGCGCCGGTCGGCGAGCATTGCACGCGCGTCAGGTCTTCGGTCGATGCGCCGACGACGATGTCGATCCGGTTCATCCGCTTCGCGATCGCCTGGACCGCAAGCGCGACAGCGGAGTTTCCGAGCCCGGTGATCATCGTCACCCCGTCCCGGTCATACCACTGCGTGGCCATCGCGGCACCGAGATCGGGTTTGTTCTGGTGGTCCCCCGAAACGATCTTGATCGGCTGCCCGAGGACGTCCCCGCCAAAATCGGCGACCGCCATCTGCGCTGCCGTGACGTCTCCCGGTCCGGCAAGCGCGGCGAGCGGGCCCGACATGTCGTCGATGACACCGATTACGACGCCGCGGGACTCCGAACGAGCAGGAGTGACGAGCGCGAGTAGCAGGAGCAGCAGTGCGCGCATTCCCACGTCCGAAGTTCCCGCAAGCGACATCATTTCCTCCGAGGCCGCTCTCCGTCGGCCTGTACGCCGATGCTACTGACGGTCCCGAAGCGCGTCGAGCCAATACGGGCAGGTGACCGGGCTCAGGCCCCGTTTCGACCGGCGGGAGGTGAACGGCCCATGCGGCTCGTCTCCGGGTAGTGCGGCCATCCCGCCTCGCCTCGATCGAGTGCTGCCCAATGAACCTTGCGCTCCGTTCGACGCATCGCCGAGGCGCCGGGTGAGCAGTTATCGGAAGCTGCCGTGACCCGTTGATGCGCATTGATGAGAGGATTAGGAACCGCACCTGGAGACGGCCAGTCCAGAGGTCCCGAAAGTTTGCGGTCTACCGTCAGTGCGTCCTCACCGGTGATCGCGAGGAGGCGCTCGACCACGACGTGCTGGTCGATGTTCCCGCCGAACCGCGCGTCGCAAATGATCGCGAGCTGCTTGCCGATCAGTGGGGCAAGGCCGAACGGTCTCACCATGCTGCCAAGCGTCGGGCCCGCCACGTTGCCCCCGCCGATCAGATGCCCCAGGATCCGGGCATGCCTTTGCCGGATCGCGGGGAACCGACGATCAGGAACATCTTCTGATGCCGCGCGTCGCCGGTCAGAAGGAGGCCGCAGGTCTCGTTGGCGACCCGCCCTGAATGGCATTCAGGGAGGTCGCGGGTTCGACTGCCCTCGGTTCCACCCGCCCTCCGAGGCCCCAGCAACATGTCCGCGTGAAAGTCGGTCTGGTCCGGAACATCCGATCCTGAAATCGCGTTAAGGCAGCGGTAGAACACGTCCGTTCAGGAGGGAGGTCACTATGTCTTGGATTGCTTGGATCGTTCTCGGGCTTATTGCTGGCTTCATTGCCAGCAAGATCGTCAACGCCGAGGGTCAAGGGCTGATCGTGGATATCATCCTCGGCATCGTCGGGGCAGTCGTCGGCGGCTGGATCTTCACGGCGTTCGGCGCCTCCGGCGTTACCGGGTTCAATATCTACAGCGTGATCGTCGCGATCATCGGAGCGGTCGTGGTGCTCTGGATCTATCACGCGATCGTTGGGCGGCGACGAACGGTCGTGTGACCCGCCCCGCTATCGGGCGTGCCACTCGTTGGCAGTCGGCCGGCTCCACTTGCGGACCCGGCCGCTAGTCTTGGCTGACGCTGACCACTCGATAGACGCGCTCCGGGGCCGGCGGAATTTTCAATGTAAGATATTCTCCGGGCCGGATGATCGTGCCGGCCAGCGATGCCGCTTCGTTGGAGTACATGGTGCGCAGCATCCATCCCTCTTCGGCGGGTGCGAGATCGCCCGTCGTGGAGCTGCCATCAGGTAGCTCTCGGTCGAATCGCCAGAGCTGTTCGCCGGAGCGGTACTCGGAATCGACAATCCGGCCCGTCGCATCAAGTGGCACGCGCAGAATCAGCCGATCCGCCACGTCGCCATCCGGCTGGTCGGACGAAAATGCGAGGACCAATAGCGCAATCGGCATGGCGCGCTTCACCTCCCGCGATCCAAAACCGCAGCTTCGATTCCGAATCCTAGATCGCGACCCGGACCCCGAGTTCCACGACACGGTCGCTCGGGATTCGGAAGAACTCGGTGGCAGACGCGGCGTTCCGCGACATGAGGAGAAACAGCCAGATTCGCCAAACCGGCATCTTTGGGACCATGGCCGGCACAAGGGTTTCGCGGCCGAGGAAGTAGCTGGCCTGCATCGGGTCGAAATTGACTCCGACATCGGTGAGCGCCGCAAGGTCGCGCGGCAGGTTCGGACTCTCCATAAACCCGTAGCGAATCACCACGCGATGGATTCCGGGGGCAAGCTCGGTGACGGTGCACCGCTCGGCCGCTGCGATCTCCGGGACGTCGACGTTGGTGACAGTCACGAACAACACCCGTTCGTGCAGCACCTTATTGTGCTTGAGATTGTGGAGCAAAGCTGCGGGCACGAACTCAGGAGTGCCGGTCAGAAAGACCGCCAAGCCCGGGACGCGAACGGTCCGCGATTGCGGCAGACGCCCCAGAAAGGATGCCAGAGGGAGGCTGTCCTGCCGCCAGCGGGCCGTGAGCAGATCCCTGCCCCGCTTCCATGACGTCATGAGGGCGAGCAACGCGAGGCCGAGCGCGATCGGCACCCAGCCGCCCTCAACCAGCTTCAGGAGGTTGGACGAGAAGAACACGAGGTCGACCGCGAACAGGAATCCGAAAACCCCGATGGCCGCGTAGCGTGACCAGCCAAACTGGCGTCTGAAAACCACGGCCGCGAGGACACACGTGCAGAGGAAGGTCCCGGTTACCGCGATCCCGTAAGCGGACGCCAGATTCTCGCTCGTCTTGAATGAGACGACGAGGATCAACACACCGGCCATGAGCAGCGAGTTTATCTGCGGCACATAGATCTGGCCCTCCTCGGTTGCGCTAGTGTGCTTGATGGCCATGCGTGGCAGAAAGCCGAGTTGCATGCACTGCCGAGCGACCGAGTATGCGCCGGAAATCACCGCTTGGCTCGCGATCACGGTCGCGGCTGTCGCCAGGATCACGAGCGGAAGGCGAGCCCAGGACGGCGCGAGAAGATAGAACGGGTTTTCGATCGCCGCGGGATCCGCCAGTACGCGTGCGCCCTGGCCGAAGTAGTTAAGAACAAGGCATGGCAGGACGAAGGTCATCCAATCGACTTTGATCGGCTTCGCGCCGAAATGTCCCATGTCGGCATAGAGCGCTTCGGCACCGGTCACGGCCAGAACGACGGAGCCGAGGGCCACGAAAGCGAGCCAGTTGTAGTGCATCAGGATGCGGACGGCGTAGGTTGGCGACAGGGCCTGGAGCACGATCGGATGCGCCCACACTTCACGAAGCCCGAAGAGTCCGATGGCGACGAACCAAAGGAGCATGATCGGGCCGAAGACGCGCCCGACGCTCGTGGTGCCGCGGTACTGCATGGCGAAGAGCGCGAGGATGACGATCCCGGAGATCGGGAGGACGAATTGCTTCAACTCAGGCGCCGAGACCTCCAACCCCTCAACTGCCGATAGAACCGAGATCGCTGGCGTGATGACGCCGTCGCCGAAGAAAAGGCAGGCGCCCGTAATTCCGACCATCGCCAGCACAGCGGTGAACCTCGCGCTCCCCGAGGAGCGAAGGGCAAGCGCCATCAGCGCGAGAATCCCGCCCTCGCCCCGGTTGTCCGCGCGCATCACCAGAAGGACATATTTGACGGTAACGATGATGATCAACGACCAAAAGATCAGGGAAAGGATGCCGAGGATCTCAAACGACGTGACACCACGGTCCTTGAAATGGTCGAGGCTCGTCCTGAAGGCATAGAGCGGGCTCGTCCCGATATCGCCATAGACCACGCCGAGCACGCCGAGCAGCATCGACGCCCGGATCTCGGCTCGCTGGCGCGCTCGCTGCGGCTCGATGATCGCCGCTGGGATACTACGCGGCGACGACTTTCCGGAGGCTGTGCCGAGATCACTCAAACTGCAACTCCGAGCCGCGCGGGCCGATGGATCGGGAAGCTCGCACTCATCGGCCAGGTAGCGAACAGTCCGTATCTTGGTATCCGAGCGGCGCGGACGGATACGCCGCGCGCCAGCGCGGTGCAAGCACGGGGCCCCTATTCACGCGGAGGCGCGGGCACCGAAGATCGCGCTTCCGACCCGGACATGCGTTGCGCCATGCGCAATGGCGATCTCGAAATCGGCCGACATCCCCATGGAAAGCACCGACAACCCATTATGGCCGGCGCATGCCGCCAGCCACGCGAAGTGGTGGGACGGATCGGTGCCCGCCGGGGGGATGCACATGAGCCCGGTGAGCGACTTGCCGAACCGCTCCCGGCAGAGAGCGATGAACCTGTCAGCCTCGGCGCGCCTCACCCCGGATTTCTGCGGCTCGTCACCGACATTGACCTGCACCAGAAGCTCCGGCTGGCGCCCTTCCCTCTCGGCAGCTTCAGAAATCGCATCCGCGAGCCGGAGACGATCCAGGCTCTCGATCGCGTCGGCGATTCGCACGGCCTCGCGCGCCTTGTTGGTCTGCAGTCCGCCGATGAGTCGGAGTCGAAGCTCGGGATGCGCAGCGCGGAGTTCGTGGAACTTCTCGGCCGCCTCCTGGACGCGGTTTTCCCCGAACACCGTCTGTCTGCAGACAAGCGCAGCCCGGACGCGGTTGGCGTCATGCGTCTTCGATACCGCCACGAGCACGACATCCTCGGCCCGGCGGCCAGCGCGCACGGCCGCGGTCGCGATGCGATCGCGGACATTCCGTAGATTGGCTGCAATATCAGATCCAGTAATGAGCGAATCACTCACCGCTTCGCGCCTTTCACGTCGGTCGGCGCACGCGGGCGCAGCCGGCTGGCGGCGGATGGGAGCTGCCCGTGCGGAACATCAGGCTCTTGGCGTGCGCGCTGCCCTCCGCTACACGAGCCCGGTTCTCGTAGCTTCGGGCGCAGCCGGGACGCCATTCTGCCGAAGTAGGGCCGTGCCATGAATCACTCCGTTCGCCGCGCCGCTATCGTGGGCGTCGTCTGCTTGGCTGTTTCCGCCTGCGCGAACTCCCGTCCGGTCGGCAATGACGAATACCACGATGTCGGGTTCGACGCAGGCGGTGCCACCGGGCACGCCTTCAGCGACAACGGCCTGACCCTGTTCGGCGGTAACAAACCGGCCGGCGCTCAGGATCAAGGGTCCGCGTTGGGGGTCAATGCCTATCTCTGGCGCGGCGCGCTCGACACCTTGTCATTCATGCCGCTCGTTTCCGCGGATCCATTTGGGGGTGTGATCATCACCGACTGGTACACGCCGCCCGCGACCAGCGGCGAGCGGTTCAAGGCGACGGCGTATATTCTCGGGCGCCAGCTCCGCGCCGACGGCATCCGCGTCACGATTTTCCGCCAGGTCGAGCAAGGCAATCAGTGGGTCGACGCGCCGGTTGCCGTCAGCACCAACAGCGAAATCGAAAACAAGGTGCTGGCGCGGGCGCGCGAGCTGCGGGCCCAATCGGCATCAAATTAGGCGAAGAGCTTGGCATCCAAGGCGGCGGGGAATTGCTGGCATGTCCGGCCCTCGGTGCCATTGCCGGACCGGCCCATCGTCCTGATACACTCCGGTCATCGTAGTGACTGATCGCTTATGACCAATATGGACAGCATCGATGCGCCGGCCCGCCCCAAACCGCCCGAAAGTGCGGACGCCGGGCGCTATGATTTCGTGAGCAGCGAACGCCGGTGGCAGAAGGCGTGGGCCGATCGCGCGTGTTTTCACGTCGAAGACGTGCCGGCAGACGCGCGGCCGAAGTACTATGTTCTCGAGATGTTCCCGTATCCGAGCGGGAAAATCCATATGGGGCATGTGAGGAATTATACCCTCGGAGACGTCGTGGCCCGCTACAAGCGCGCTTGCGGGTATTCGGTCCTGCACCCGATGGGGTGGGATGCGTTTGGGCTGCCGGCGGAAAACGCCGCACGGGAGCGTGGAATTCACCCGGCGGAGTGGACATGGAGCAACATCGCGACCATGCGGTCCGAGCTCCAGCAGATGGGGCTGTCGATCGATTGGACGCGCGAGTTCGCGACTTGCGACCCGGATTACTATGGCCATCAGCAAAAGCTCTTTCTCGACATGCTGAAGGCCGGGCTGGTCGACCGCCGCGAAAGCTGGGTGAACTGGGATCCCGTCGACGGCACGGTGCTTGCCAACGAGCAGGTGATCGATGGCCGTGGCTGGCGGTCCGGAGCGCCGGTCGAGAAGAAGCTGCTGGCGCAATGGTTCTTCAAGATCACCGATTATGCGGAAGATCTCCTCTCCGGCCTGGAAACGCTCGACCGCTGGCCGGAGCGTGTCCGGATCATGCAGGCGAAATGGATCGGTCGGAGTGAGGGCGCCCGGCTGCGTTTTGCGCTGACCGAGCCCGTGCCCGGGGTCGAGACTGTCGACGTCTATACCACGCGCCCGGACACTCTGTTCGGCATGTCCTTTCTTGCGCTCGCGCCCGAGCATCCGCTAGCGGCGACGGTCGCGTCGCAAGACGCCGCGGCGGCGGCTTTTATCGCGGATTGCCGCCGCTTGGGCACCAGCGAAGCTGTGATCGAGACGGCGGAAAAGCGCGGCTACGACACCGGCTTGCGGGTCGGGCACCCCTTTATGCCGGACCGGAGCTTTCCCGTCTGGATCGCGAATTTCGTTCTCATGGAATACGGAACCGGCGCGATCTTCGGCTGCCCCGCGCACGATCAGCGCGATCTGGATTTCGCGCGGCGCTACGGCCTTCCGGTCACGCCGGTGGTGCTACCGCCCGGGCAGGATCCCGCGGTGTTTGCCATCGATCGTGGCGTGTATGACGGTCCGGGCACGATCATCAACTCGGATTTCCTCGACGGGCTTACGGTCGAGGGCGCCAAGCGCAGCGCCATCGCGGCGCTCGAGCGGATCGGCATGGGTGTGGGCGTGGTCAACTGGCGTCTGCGCGATTGGGGCATCAGCCGGCAGCGCTACTGGGGTTGCCCGATCCCCGTCGTCCATTGCCCGGGATGCGGAATCGTTCCCGTCCCGGAGGGGGAGCTTCCGATTCGTCTTCCGGACGACGTGGCATTCGATCGTCCGGGCAATCCGCTCGATCATCATCCGACTTGGTCGTCCACCGTATGTCCGAACTGCGGCAGCACGGCGCGTCGGGAGACCGACACCTTCGACACCTTTGTGGACAGCTCGTGGTACTTCGCCCGCTTCTGCAGCCCGTCTGCCAAGACGCCGGTGAGACGTGAGGCGGCCGATCACTGGATGCCGGTCGACCAGTATATTGGCGGAATCGAGCATGCGATCCTGCACTTGCTGTACGCCCGGTTCTTCACTCGGGCGATGCGGGACATGGGACACGTGGCGGTTGCGGAGCCGTTTGCCGGCATGTTCACGCAGGGCATGGTCACGCATGAAAGCTATCGCGGCCCGGATGGCCGGTGGCTCTATCCCGAAGAGGTTGATCGCTACGAGGATGGCCGGGTCGTGCACCGCGATACGGGCCAGCCGGTGACTGTCGGCCGTGTGGAAGCGATGTCGAAGTCCAGGCGCAACACCGTGGACCCGGGCGCGATCATTGCTCGCTACGGAGCGGATACGGCGCGCTGGTTCATCCTCTCGGATAATCCGCCCGAGCGGGATATGGAATGGACGGAAGCCGGCGTCCTCGGAGCATTCCGATTCGTTCAACGGCTCCACCGATTGGCTGTACAGACGGCCGCTGTCGATCCGGGTCACCGGCCTGCTGTGTTCTCGGCGGTCGCGCGTGAACTCCGGCGTGCGACGCATCGGACCATATCCGGTGTGACCGATGCACTCGAGAGCTTCACGTTCAACGTCGCTGTCGCGCGCCTTTACGAACTGGCGAACGCGATCGCCGATAGCGAACGACGTCGCGACCCTGCCGGCGATGCCGGTCTCGCCTGGGCGCAAAGCGAAGCGGTGGATACGATCGTTCGACTCGTCGCACCGATGATGCCCCATCTTGCGGAGGAAATTCACGCCGCGAGAGGCGCAGCGCGGGACCGGCTCGTCGCGGAACTGGCGTGGCCGGTCGCCGACCCGGAGCTGGTTGTGCCGGAAGCGATCACGATTGCGGTGCAGGTGATGGGAAAGCTCCGGGCGACGGTCGTCGTCCCGCCAGGAAGTGACGAGGGACTCGTCCTCGCGATCGCAGAGGCGGAGCCGAACGTCATGCGCGCTGTCGACGGACGCCGGATCGTCAAGCGCATTTACGTGCCCGATCGTCTTGTCAACCTGGTGGTTGCCGGGTGAGGGAATGATCGTCCGTAGCTGCGCGGCGCTGATGCTGACTCTGTTCGGGGCGGGTTGCGGTTGGCATCCGCTGTACGCACCGGGCAACGCGGGAGATCCCGGGCCCGTTCAGCGCGGCCTCGCCCAGATCTCCGTATCCCCCCTCGCCGAACGATCCGGCCAGTTGCTGCGCCTCGCGCTACAGCAGCGCTTCGATCGGTTCGGCTTGGCCGAGCCGCACAAATACGATCTGCGCGTCTCGCTGGCGATCTCCTCCGAGGCGATCGCGATCCAGCCCGACAACAGCTCGACTTTCACCAGGCTGGTCGGATCGGCCGATTGGAGCCTGCTGGCGCAAACGCCGCAGCGCGCGACGCTTGCAAGCGGAGCCGCTCGTGACGTGGACGGGTACAACATCATCGTCCAGCAGTACTTTGCCTCGGATCTTGAGAACGAGGTGGTACAGCGTCGTATCGCTGATGCGCTTGCGGACAAGATCGCGGAGCAGCTCGCTGCCTATTTCAGCAAGCAACAAGTCGCCGCGAGCCAGTGAAGATCGAACCGCGGCGCGTGGAGGCGTTCCTTCGGGACCCCGGACCGGTCAGGATCGTCCTTTTGCATGGGGAGGATCACGGCCTCATTGCCGAGCGGGCGTCCAGCTTGGTACGGCATGTCGCAGGCACGCTCGACGATCCGTTTCGCGTGGTGATCCTTGGTCGTGACGAGGCGCATGCGCTGCCAGCCGAGATGTGTGGTCTGTCCCTGACCGGGGGCCGACGGGTCCTTCACGTCCGCGAAGCAACTGACGCTTTCGCGGAGCCGGTACGAGAGAGCCTTGCTGGCCCCGGGGGGAGCCTCGCAGTGCTCGAGGCTGGCGTCCTGCAGCCTCGCTCGAAACTTAGACTGGTGATCGAGGCGTCCGATGAGGGGGCGGCGATCGCCTGCTATCCGGATGATGCGGGTACAATCCGCCGCGTGCTGAAGGACGAGCTTCTCCGGCGCGGAGTCGATGCGGATGAGGACGCTCTCGCATGGCTCGGATCGCGAATTCCCGACCGGGGCAGCTTGAGGCAGGAAGCCGAGAAGCTCGCGTTGCTCGTCGGCCCCGGAGGCCATGTCGATTTCAGTGCGGCTGTCGTATGTACGGCAGATTTCGCGTCCCAGTCGATCGACGATGCGTTGTATGCCGCGGGGGCTGGTGACGTGCAGGAAGCCGATCGCGGGCTCGCACGTGCGATCTCGGAAGGCATCGCCCCGGTCCAGCTGGTCCGGGCTGGACTGGCGCATATCCAGCGCTTGCTGCGTGCGAAGCTGGCAATGGCGTCCGGTATGTCGGCTGGGGATGCCGTAAGAGGCCTTCGGCCTCCCATCCATTTCAAGCGGCTGCCGCAGTTCTCGCGCGCGCTCGCGCTCTGGTCCTTAGCGGACCTCGCATCGGCGTCGCGACGGCTGCAGGAAAGCGAACGCAGCTGCAAAACAACCGGATTGCCGGCAGACGAGGTGAGCCAAGCGGTTGTGTTATCGATGGCGCAGCGGGCCGCCGGGCTGGCACGCCGCTAAGGCACGCCACGTTTAGCTGTTGAGCCGCGCGAGGATCGCATCGAGCTGATCGAGTGAGTCGAACCGAATCGACACGGTTCCGCGGCGGCCATCACCCGCAATTCGCACCTGCAACCCGAGGCGCTCAGTCAGATCGCTTTCGAGCGCGAGGATGTCCGGGTCTCTGGTCTTCCCCTCTGCGGCGCGCGAGCCGGGCATTGCTCGGGACGCCGCCTCGGCAGTAAGCGCCTCGGTTTGACGTACATTCAAGCCGCGGCTGATGACCGCGAGCGCTGCCTTGGCCGGCTCAGGATGCGACAGCAACGCACGAGCGTGGCCGGCGGTCAAAGCACCCATGCGCAATTCGCCTTGCACGGTCGATGGGAGGTTCAACAGCCGCATCGTATTCGCGACGTGGCTTCTGGACTTCCCGACTGCCATAGCGAGCTCTTCCTGCGTCAAGCCGAATTCCTGCGAAAGGCGGCGGTATCCCTCCGCTTCCTCGATTGGATTCAGGTCTTGCCGTTGCAGGTTTTCGACCAGCGCCGCCGCCATTGCGTCGGCGTCCGAAAGCGCCCGCACGAGAACCGGAATTTCGTGGAGGCCGGCAAGTTGTGCGGCGCGCCAGCGCCTCTCGCCTGCGATGATCTCGAATCGGTCCGGCGTGGAACCGTGGGGACGCGCGAGGAGTGGCTGCAACACGCCCTGCGCTCGGATCGAATCGGCGAGTTCGTCGAGCGAACCGGCGGCAGTTGGTCCGCGCGGCTGATGCGAACCTGGTTCCAGCATCTCGATCGGGATGCTGCGGATCCCATCGGCGGAAGCGTCTCCGCTCGGCTCCTTCTGTTCGGGATCGATGAGGGCTGCGATACCCCTTCCCAGGCGCGTCGCCGATGGCCTTGCACTCACCCGGAGTGTGCCCCAAGGCCACGGGTTCGCTGTAGGAACTCCTCCGCGAGACGTACATAGGCCTGTGATCCTGGCGAGCGCGGATCGTAGGCCAGAACTGGCAAGCCGTGACTCGGGGCTTCGGAAATGCGGATACTGCGCGGGATCACGGTGTCGTAGACTTGCGCGCCGAAGAACGCGCGAGCATCTGCAGCAACCAGCTCCGAAAGATTGTTTCGTCGGTCAAACATGGTGAGCAGGATGCCTTCCAGCCTCAGGCCGGGGTTGAGGCGTTGCTGGACGAGTTTGACTGTGTGCATAAGCTGGCTAAGG
>DATAPS010000391.1:0-2454 GCA_036265085.1 Acetobacteraceae bacterium
TACGCGTTTGGCGCCGTTTGGCGATATCTCAACGGCGGACTGTTCGTGACCGAAGAACCTGAATCGATACCGGTTCGTTCCGGCTCGCCCGCCGCCGGCGTGGCGGTAATCGAGGCTGCGCTCGCGACCATGCCGTTGAGCCCCGGTGTGTACCGGATGCTCGACCGTTCCGGCGACGCGCTCTACGTCGGCAAGGCGCGGTCGCTGAAGAAGCGGGTCACCTCGTACGCTCAGGTCGGCCGCCTTCCCGAGCGCCTGCTGCGCATGGTGAGCGAGACTGTCTCGGTCGAGATCGTCACCACGCATACCGAGGCCGAGGCGCTTCTGCTGGAAGCGAACCTTATCAAACGGCTCAAGCCGCGCTTCAATATCGTGTTGCGGGACGACAAGTCGTACCCCTGGCTGATGCTGACCGAGGACCACGGCTTCCCGCAGATCGCCAAGCATCGAGGGGCGCGGACGCGCAAGGGGAGCTACTGGGGGCCGTTTGCCTCCGCCTGGGCGGTGAACCAGACGGTCACGGCGATGCAGCGCGTATTCCTGCTCCGCTCCTGCCAGGATACGGTATTCGCCAACCGCACCCGGCCCTGCCTGCTCTATCAGATCCGCCGCTGCTCGGCGCCGTGCGTCGGCAGGATCGACGCGGAGGGATACGGCGCGCTCGTCGCCCAGGCCAAGGCGTTCCTCGGCGGCAAGGCGGCGTCGGTGCAGCAGGAGCTCGCGGCCGAGATGGAGCGCGCCGCGGAGGCGCTGGAGTTCGAGCGCGCCGCCGCCGTGCGCGACCGGATCCGTGCGCTGACCCACGTGCAGGGGACCGGCGTGGTCAACCCGGCGAGCCTGGAGGACGCCGACGTGATCGCGGCGTATCAGACCGCCGGGCAGAGCTGCGTGCAGGTATTCTTCGTGCGCGGCGGGCGGAACAACGGCAACCGTGCATTCTTCCCCACCCATACGCGGGGGGAAGAGGCGGGTGAGGTGCTCGCCGCCTTCGTCGCGCAGTTCTACGACGACAAGCCGCCGCCGCCGCTGATTCTGCTCAGTCACGAGCTGCCGGAGCGGGAGCTGGTCGAGGAGGCGCTGTCGATTAGAGCTGCCAGCTTCGGCGTGGGCAAGCGCATCGAGATCGCGGTGCCGAAGCGCGGCGAGAAACGGGCCGTCGTGGAGCACGCGGAGACGAACGCCCGCGAGGCGTTGGAGCGCAAGCTCGCCGAGAGTGCCGGGCAGGCGAAGCTGCTCGACGGGGTCGCGGAGCTGTTCGGGTTGCCGGGGCGGCCGGAGCGGATCGAGGTCTACGACAACAGCCACATCATGGGCACGAACGCCTACGGCGTGATGATCGTGGCGGGGCGCGAGGGCTTCACCAAGCAGGCTTACCGCAAATTCGCGATCCGCGGCCCGATCACACCGGGCGACGATTTCGCGATGATGCGCGAGGTGCTGACCCGGCGGTTCGGGCGCGCGCTGAAGGAGAACGATAACCCCGACGCGCCGCCGCCGAACTGGCCGGACCTGGTGCTGATCGACGGCGGCGCCGGTCAGCTCTCGGCGGCGCGGCAGGTGCTGGCCGACCTCGGCGTGCACGACGTCAAGCTGGTGGCGATCGCGAAAGGGCCGGACCGCGACGCCGGGCGCGAGTGGTTCCACGTCGACGGCCGGTCGCCGTTCCAGCTCCCGCCGCGCGATCCGGTGCTCTACTTCCTCCAGCGGCTGCGGGACGAGGCGCACCGCTTCGCGATCACCACGCACCGCGCGGGCCGGTCCAAGGCGCTGGTGACGAGCGAGCTGGACGAGGTAGCCGGCATCGGCCCGAGCCGGAAGCGTGCCCTACTGAACCATTTCGGGTCTGCGCGCGGCGTCAAGCAGGCGGGATTGCAGGATCTTGAGAATGCGCCCGGCATCTCGCGCGAGACGGCGCGGCGCGTGTACGCGCATTTCCATCCTGGAGCGCGCCTGGAGGACGCTTCATAGCGGACGCGCGTCTCCGTGGGCGGCATTCCCACTCCGTACCATCCCTGAGCGGTAAATTCCTAGTTGCCCTTACCCGTCCGTTCGGCATATGTTCCGTTCATGGCCGCATGGTACTACCTTCTTCCTCCCTACCCGCCCGACGCGATCGGGCGGTTCGCGTGGATCATGCGGGCGCTGCGCGACGCGGTCGCCGCGCGGCATCGTTTCATCCCGCAGGCTCTGCTGTTCCTGATCCATGCCCGTCTCGGCGGCATCGCCCGCCGCTTCGCCGCCACCGCCGCGAAGGTGCAGGCCGGCACGCTGCGTCCGCCGCGCCCACGCGCAACGCCGCGCCAGCCGTCGGCCCGCAGGCCGTATGAGCGGCTGCCGCGTCGGTTCGGCTGGCTGGTGGCGCTGGTGCCGGGGGATGCGGTGGGGTTCGGGCTCAACCTGGTGCAATTGCTGGGCGAGCCGGAGATGCAGGCGCTGTTGAAGGCGGCGCCGCAG
>DATAPS010000392.1:0-5479 GCA_036265085.1 Acetobacteraceae bacterium
CGGAGGCGTTCCGGGACGTGGCCTTCGTCATGGCCGCTGGACGCCGCTTCTCGCCGGCGGAGGCGCTGCGCGCATGAGCGCCGCGTGGCTCGCCTGCACGGCATGCGGCGCGCGTCACCCCTGCGATCCGCTGTTCCGGTGTCCGTCCTGCGGCGGCGAGCTGTCCCTGCAATTCGACCTCGACGCGCGCCGCGAAGCGTTCGCGGCGACTTGGCGCCGCCCCGGGAACATGTGGCGGCGCTTCGGCAGCGTGCTGCCGCCCTGTCCGGACGATGCGATCGTCACGCTTGGGGAAGGCGGCACGCCGCTGGTGCGCGGCGAGCGGCTGGCGCGGCGGATCGGGCTGGAGAACCTGTGGTTCAAGCTGGAGGGGTGCAACCCCACCGGCTCGTTCAAGGATCGGCAGATGTCGGTCGCGGTCAGCGCGGGGCGCGCCTGGGGACGGCACCGCTACGCCACCGTCTCGTCCGGAAATGTCGGTGTGGCGCTCTCCGCCTATTGCGCCCGCGCGGGCTTCGAGGCGCATGTCTGGGTCGCCGAGGACACCGCTGCTGCGAAGCTGCGGCAGATCACCGTCTATGGCGCGCAGGTCTATCTCGCGCCGCCGTCGAGCGCTGATATGGACGCCTATCTCGCGCTCTACACGGGGCTGCAGGACTTCGCGGTGCGGCGCGGATGGGTGCCGATGATCTCTGCGCGTCCGGTCAATCCGTACATGGTCGAGGGGTCGAAGACGATCGCCTTCGAGATCGCGGCGGAACTCGGCGCCGCGCCCGACGACGTATTCGCCTGCGTCGGCGGCGGCGGCTGTCTCGGCGGCATCCACAAGGGGTTTGCCGAACTGATCGGCCTCGGGCAGGCGCAGCTTATGCCGCGCGTCCATGGCGGGCAGCGGGGCGATCACGGGCACGCGCCGATCGACCGGCTCGGCGATCCGGAATGGCGGCGCGGCGCGTATCGTCCGCTCGACGGCGCCTGGGCGTGGGAGAGCATCCGGGAGAGCGGAGGCAGCCTATACGGCGTCAGCGGCGCCGAGATCACGCGCGCGCAGGCACTGTTGGCCGCCGAAGAGGGAATTTTCGCGGAACCGCAGGGGGCGTACGCGACCGCCGCGCTGTTGCAGGCGGCGGAGCGCGGCGAAGTGGCGCGCCGAGCGTCGATCGTATGCGTGGTGACGGGGGCGGGGCTGAAGGACATGCAATCGGTGGAACGGTTCGCCGATGCCGGGATCGCGACGCGGGCGCCGATCCGCGTGCGGGGTCTGACCGATGAGGCGGTCGGTTGAGGAGCGCTTCCGTCCTCGCAATGTCGTCCGAGTACGGCCAAGATCGTTGGCTGGCACGAGTGCGAGTACCGAGGGAGGCGACAATGAGGACGAGCGTGATGGCGGCGCTGGCGACCCTCGCGGTGTGTGTGGGACAGGCGGCGCGTGCCGACATGGCGCCGTGCGCCGCCACCGGCGGCATTTTCCACGCCGCCATGTCCACCAATACGCCGACGATGGACGCGGTGCTGTCCACCACCACCGTGAGCCGTCAGCTCGCGATCCACATCTGGGAATCGCTCGTCACCGTCGACGACAATTACCGCGTCATCCCGGAGCTTGCGGAGAACTGGCAGCGCGCCGACGACGGACTCTCCTACACATTCCGGCTGCGTCCCGGCGTCAAGTTCCACGACGGGCGCACGCTCACCGCCGAGGACGTGCAGGCCTCGCTGCAACGCTACTTCAAGGTCTCGCCCGCCGCCGCGCGGTTCAAGAGCGTGGCGTCGGTGGACGTGGTCGATCCGCAGACGGTGAAGCTGACGCTGTCGAAGGATTTCGCGCTGCTCGCCAACCTGTCCTTCCCGTTTCCCGTCGCCTCCATCATGCCGGCCGACATCGTGCGCAAATACGGCGACAAGGAGATTCGCGGCGCCGACCTGATCGGCACCGGCCCGTTCCGCTTTATCGCGTGGACGCCCGATGTCTCGGTGCGGATGGGCCGTTTCGCCGACTACGCGCCGGACGCGCGCTTCGATGGGCCGACCGGGTTCGGCGGACGGCGCACCGCCTGCGTGGACGAGGTGGATTTCATCCCGGCAACCGAGGAGGCGAGCCGCGTCGCCGGGTTGCAGACCGGCGCCTACGACTATGCGGAGGCGGTGCCGATCACCAGCGTCGATACGCTGTCCAAAGATCCCGCCGCGAAGGTGATCGTGGTGAAGCCGAAATGGGGCGTGGTGTTGGAGCTGAACGCCACGGACCCGGTGATGAAGAACCAGTCGTTCCGCCGCGCGCTGGTCGCCGCCCTGAACATGACGCAGGTGATGCAGGCGGTCTCGTTCGGCAACCGTCCCGACTATTTCCGCACGCAGCCGAGCATCTTCTTCCCCGAGCAGACGACGTGGTACTCGGACGCCGGCGGCGACGTCTACAATCACCAGGATCTGGAGCAGGTGAAGAAGCTGCTCGCCGAGGCGAACTACCACGGCGAGGAGGTCGTCTACCTCACCAACCAGAACTACTCCTGGATGTACAAGGCGTCGCAGGCGGTAGCCGCGATGTGGCGGCGCGCCGGCATCAACGTGAAGCTCGAACTGATGGACTGGCCGTCGCAGATTCAACGCGCGCAGAGCCTGAAGGGCTGGGCGATCAACCAGACCGGCTGGTCGCCGCGCTTCGACCCGACCCAAACCTCCGACAATTTCCACTGCGGCGCGCCGGGCGGATACGGCCATTGCGACCCGCAAATGGATGCGCTGCTCGACGGGCTGAACACCGGCGCCCCCGACGAGGAGCGCAAGAAGCTGTGGGATCAGCTGCAGGGGATGGTGTGGGACACCGTCGCCGTCGTCCGCCTCGGCGACTTCTTCGAGCCGGAGGCGGTGCGCGCGGACGTCGCCGGCTACAAGCCGTTCTACGTGACGCCCCGGTTCTGGAATGTCGCCAAGACGAAGTGACGGATGCTGCGTCTGGCCGTCCGTCGGCTCGTTCTGTTCGTGCCGATGTGGGTGGCGGTCAGCATCGTCGCGTTCGTCGTGGTGCATGCGACCCCGGGTGATCCGTCGGCGACGTTTCTCGGCCAGGACACCGGGGTGGAGGGCATCGCCGCGGTGCGCCACCGGCTGGGGTTGGATGCGCCCTACGTGGTGCAGCTCGCGCGCTGGGTGATCGGGTCCGCGCACGGCGATTTCGGCGAGAGCTTCTTTCTGGGCCGCAGCGTCGCTGCCGCGATCGGCGAGCGTCTGCCGGTGACGTTCTCGCTGGCGGGGCTGGCGCTGCTGGTGACGGTCTCGGTGGGCGTGCCGCTCGGGATTTTGGCGTCGCTGTTCCCGAACTCCTGGCGTGACGGCGTGACGGTCGCGGGCGCCCTGCTGTTTCTGTCCGTGCCGGAATTCGTGGTCGGCATCTTCATGATCACGCTGCTCGCGGTGAGCTGGCGCCTGTTCCCGGTCGGCGGCTATGTCGCGCTATCTGCCGATCCCGCCGGCTGGCTCGCGCATCTCGTGATGCCGGCACTGGCGCTGGGCCTCGCGCAGGCGGCGCTGCTCGCGCGCATGACTCGCGCCAGCATGTTGCAGGTGCTCGGCGCCGACCACGTGCGTACGGCGCGGGCGAAGGGCGTCGCCGAGCGCCGGGTGGTTCTCATGCACGGACTGCGCAACGCGGCGATCTCGATCGTCACCGTGATCGGTCTGGCGACGACGCTCCTGCTGAGCGGGGCCTTCATCACCGAGACCCTGTTCGAGCTCCCGGGCGTCGGGAGCCTGATGGTTTCCGCCGTGCTGCGCCGGGATTATCCGGTGATCCAGGGCGCGCTCCTGGTGATCGCGACGATCGTGCTGGTGGTGAATATCGCCGTCGATGTCAGCTACGCGGCGCTGAATCCGACGATGCGGCGGGGCTAGTGGTCTGCTGCCGCCACGCGCGCACTCCGTCCGTCACGCGTTCGTAGAAGCTGGCCGGGCCAACGGCCGCCTCGATCCCGCCAAGCCGCATCCGCTCACGCACGTCGTCGCGCACGCGGGCGAAGGCGAAGGTGATGCCCTGTCTCTGCAGTCGCTTGATGTCGTTCAGCATCGCATCGCACGCGCTGGTGTCCAGGAAATTCACCGGTTCCGCGTCGAGAAGCACGTGCCTGACCTTCGGCCGGGTCGTGGCCAGGGCAGCCTTCAGCGCTTGGTCGAGATGGCCGATGCTCGCGAAAAACAGGTCGCCGCCGGGCCGCCAGATCAGTAGGCCGGGGAACGTGAGCGCGTCGGGGTGGCGTCGGACGTCGCGATAGGCCTCGGCGCCCGGCAGTTGACCGAGCACGGCGCCGCCCGGACGACTGGTCCGATAGATCAACATCAGCAGTGAGAGCGCCACGCCGACGGCGATGCCTGGCAGCACGCCCAACGTCAGTTCGCCGGCGACAACGCTCACGGCTATCGCGAACTCGCCGTGGTCGCGGGCGAACAGACCGCGCAGGTAGGCTGGCTTCGACAGGTGGACCATGGCCGCGATCACGATCGCGGCCAGCGCGGGGTGCGGCATCCCCCGGAACAGCGGCGTCAGAAGCACCAGCGTCAGCAAGCAGAAGGCGGCAGCAAGAAGGTTGGCGATCTGAGTACGGGCGCCGGCGGCCAAGGCAACGGACGTCTTGGACAGGCTGCCGACGACGAGGAAACCGCCGAAAAGACCGCTCAGGATGTTGGCCGGCCCGTGCGCGAAGAGTTCCTGGTTCGGGTCGATGTCGTCGCCGTCCTGCGTCGCCGCCGCGGTCGCCCCCCCAAGGGCCTCGGCGAAGCCGACCAGAACGATGGCCAGCGCGCCCGATGCCAGGTCCCGCAGCTTCGCGAAGTCGAGGTCGGGCAGCGCGAGGTGAGGCAGACCGGACGGAAGGTCGCCGACGACGCGTATGCCGGAAGCTTCGCCGTGAAACGCGCCGACAAGGAGCGTGGCGGCCGCCGCGACGACCAAGGCGGCGGGCACCCGAGGCGCCACATGGCGCAGCAACTGCATTGCGATGAGGCTGAGCGTGCCGGTCAGCACCGGCGCGAACGGAACATCCGACAGTCCCCGCAGGAGGAACCAGAGCTTGGTGAAAAAGTTGCCGGATGCGCCTTCGATGCCCAGCAATTGCGGCACCTGGCCAATGATCGTGACGCACACGAGGCCTTCGATGAATCCATGCATGACGGGCGTGGGAATGAACGCGGTTATCCAGCCCATGCGCAGAATGCCGAAAAGGAGGAAGAACGCCCCGACCAGGACTGCGAGGGTGGAGGTCAAGCCGTCGAAGTCCGCGGTCCCCTGTACCGCGATGGAGCCCACTGTCAACGCGGAGATCACGCCGGTCGCGGTGTCTGGGCCAACCACCAAGAGGCGGGAGGTCCCGAGCAGGGCATAAGCCACCAACGGCGGGACGAGCGAGTAGAGGCCCATGATGGGCGGCACGCCGACGATGCCGGCATAGGCGATGCCCTAGGGCACCGTCACAGCCCAGAGCGCGAG
>DATAPS010000393.1:0-10366 GCA_036265085.1 Acetobacteraceae bacterium
AGTGTTGGGTCCGACATCGCCGTCGCCGACGCGCTTGTAGTCCTGCGCCGCGCCGAGCGGGATGACATTGCGGCCGTCGCAGAGCGCGAACAACGAGATCTCCTCGCCGACCAGCAATTCCTCGATCACCACCGAGGTGCCCGCGGCGCCGTGGCGCTTGCGTTCCATGAACTCGGCGATCGCGTCCTCCGCCTCGGCGGCGCTGGCGGCGATTACCACGCCCTTGCCGCCGGCCAGCCCGTCAGCCTTCACCACGATCGGCGCGCCGCGGCGGCGGACGAACTCGCGGGCGGAGGCGGCGTCATCGAACCGCTCCCATAGCGCGGTGGGGATGCCGGCGGCGTCGCAGATCTCCTTGCTGAAGCTCTTGCTGCCTTCCAGCCGTGCCGCCGCCGCGGACGGGCCGCAGCAGGCGATGCCCTCCAGCCCGAGCGCGTCGGCGACACCCGCCACCAGCGGCGCTTCGGGGCCGGGGACGACGAGATCGACCCGCTGCTCCTTCGCGAACCGTACGAGGTCGGCGATGTCGAGCGCGCCGATCGCGACGTTCTCCGCGACTGCGGCGGTGCCGGGATTGCCCGGGGCGCACCAGAGCTTGGTGAGCAGCGGCGAGGCGGAAATCGCCCAGCACAAGGCGTGCTCGCGCCCGCCCGATCCGACCACCAGCACGCGCATCCCCGCCCCTCCGCCTTCATCCGGGCGCGGCTCTAGCATAGGGTGGCGGGATGAACGAACTGGCGCCGCCCGCTTCGAACATTCCTGAATACACCGTCGCGGAGATCTCCGGCGCGCTGAAGCGGACGCTCGAGGATGCGTTCGGCCGCGTGCGCGTGCGCGGCGAAGTCACCGAAATGAAGCGCTACCCTTCGGGGCACATCTACTTCTCGCTGAAGGAGGAGAACGCGAAGCTCGCGGCGGTCGCCTGGAGAGCCGCGGTGCCGCGCCTCGGCCTGCTGCCGGAGAACGGGGTCGAGGTGATCGCGCAGGGCCGGCTCACCGCCTACGCGGATCGATCGTCGTATCAGCTCGTGGTCGAGCGCATCGAATATGCCGGCATCGGTGCGCTACTCGCGCGCATCGAAATGGTGCGCGTGCGACTCGCGGCGGAGGGGCTGTTCGAGGCGGTGCGCAAGCGGGCCTTGCCGCTCCTGCCGGTGGTGGTTGGCGTCGTCACCAGCGAGCGCGGCGCGGTGATCCAGGACATCCGCACGACGATCGAACGGCGCTTCCCCCGCCGCATCCTGCTCTGGCCGGTGCCGGTGCAGGGCGAAGGGGCGGCCGAGAAGATCGCGGCGGCGATCCGGGGCTTCGATGCGCTCGCGCATGGCGGCGGCGTGCCGCGGCCCGACGTGCTGATCGTCGCGCGCGGCGGCGGCAGCCTGGAAGACCTGATGGCGTTCAACGAGGAGGCGGTGCTCCGCGCTGTGGCGGACTGCACGATTCCCGTGATCTCGGCCGTTGGCCACGAGACCGACACCACGCTGATCGACCACGTCTCCGACCGCCGTGCGCCGACGCCGACCGCGGCGGCGGAGCTCGCCGTGCCTGCGCGGACGCAACTCGCGGCGGATCTCGCCCATACCGGCGCCCGGCTGCTCGGTGCGCTCGACCGGCTCGCGCAGGAGCGGCGGCTCGCGCTGGAGCGGGCCGAACGGGGATTGCCGGACGCGGGGGCGGTGCTCGGCACGGCACGGCAGCGGCTTGACGACCGGACGGCGCGGCTCGTGATGGCGCTCCCCAATCTGCTCGCGGCGCGGCGGGCGGCGCTGGTGCGGGCGGAGCGCGGGATGCCGGATCTGGCCGCGATGCTGCGGGGCGCGCGGCACAAATGGGAGGGATGCGGGCACGCGCTCATCGTCGCGCTGCCGAACCTGATCGCGCAGCGCCGCTCCCGGGTCGCGCTAATCGGGCGGGACCTCGGGGCGGCACTCCGGCACGCCTATGCTGCGCGCTCGACGGCGGGACACCGCGTCACTGCGCGCCTGACCCCTGCCCCGCTGCTGGCGCAACTGCGGGAGACACGCGCCCGGTTGGAAGGGCTGTCGGCGCGTCTCGAGTCCGTTTCGCACGTGCAGGTGCTGGCGCGGGGCTATGCGCTCGTGTCGGATGCCGCCGGCCGCCCGATCGTCTCCGCCACGGCGGTGCGTCCGTCCGCGACGCTGCGCATCCGTTTCGCGGACGGCGAGGTACGCGCGACCGCTGCGGGACGCGGCGACAGCCGGCAGGGGGCGCTGCCGCTTTAGCGAGTTCGCCGGATCAGGCGCCCGGGGTCGTCGGCACCGGAATCCAGTGCGGGCGGCCATGCGTGATGACCAGGGCCAGAACATGATCCTGGCCGCCCGCCCGGGCAGCGGCCACGCGATCACGGATCTGCTCGATCGTGTCGACCTCATCGTTGCCGATGCGCACCACCACGTCGCCCCGCGCAAAACCGACATCCGCACCCGTGCTGTTGGCGGCAACGCCTTCGATCAGCACACCGGTCTGGCCCGGCGGCAGATTGTAGGTGGCGCGCAGCTCAGGCGTGATGTCGGCCGCGTGAAGGCCCAGCGGCGGCGAGGTCACTCGTGGACCGCGCGGCGGAATCACGTTTGATCCGACCGGATCGCCGAACCCCGGCGGCCACTCGGCGATCGTTACGCTCATCCTGCGTTCGGCGCGGTCGCGCCAAAGCCGGATCTGCGTTGTCGTTCCGGGCGGCATCGAACCGATCTCGCGCAGCAGCGCGCGGATGTCATTCGTCTGGCGGTCTCCGATCTGGAGGACCACATCGCCGAGTTGGATATGCGCCTTTTCGCCAGGTCCGCCCGCGAAGACGGCCGTCACGATGCCACCGTCGTCGTCGGTGAGTCCGATCGTCTCCGCGATCTCCGGCGTGAGCTGCTGCAGCCGAACACCGAGGAAGCCGGGGCGCAGCTTGCCGTATTTACGCATCTGGTCGGCGACGAATTGTGCATCGTTGCTTGGGATTGCCAAGCCGAGGCCGCTCGAGCCGGCTGTGGGCGAGAGGAGCTGCGTGTTCACGCCGACGACTTCGCCGCGAAGATTGAACAGAGGCCCGCCGGAGTTGCCGTGGTTGATCGCAGCGTCCGTCTGAATGAAGTCGTCGATCGAGGTCTCGTTGAGATCCCGGTTGAGCGCGCTGACGACGCCGGACGTCACCGAGCTGCTCAGCCCGAGCGGGTTGCCGATCGCGAGAACGCTCTCGCCCATCCGCAGCTTGTCGCTGTCGCCGAACCTGGCGGCCTGTAGCGGCTTGCCGGCTTCGATCTTCAGCAAGGCGAGATCGGGACGCTCGTTCGTTGAGAGCACATCGGCGGGATAGGCGACCTCGTCAGAGGTGATCACCGTGACCTTGTAGGCGCCTTCGACGACGTGACGATTGGTGAGCACGTATCCGGCAGGATCGATGATGAACCCGGAGCCCACCTCCTGGACGGGCGTGGAGATTTGCTCCGCACCCTGCATGACCTCGCCGTCAGGGCGAGCGCGCTGCTTGTAGATGGAGATGTTGACCACCGAGGGCAGCAAGCGCGCGACCAGGTCCGGCACCATCGGACTATCCTGGGCGATCGGCGGGGCCGCCCGGCAGGATGATCCCGCGGCAAATGTTGCGGCCGCGAGCAGGGCGATGCAGGGCAGGCGGGCAAATGGCATCGAGGCGCGCCTCCAAAGCGGCGTGGATGACGGCGCACATCAACGCATGTTTCCTTGTGGAGGAAAACCGGTTGCTTGGCCAGCAGGCGGCGCCCGAGACGGCGATGATTGTTCTTGATTTGTTCGACGAAGGCGATTAGCGTTTTCTTAACGGACTGGGAGTCTCCGATGCTCTGCGATGGGTGCAACGAGTCGATGCAGCGCGAGACGATCGTGATCGTCTCGCGCGCGCGTGGGCGGATGCGGTCGATCATGCAGCCTGGCTGGTATTGCTGGACCTGCCGGACGAGCGTCCACTCGGCGGGAGACCTGAGCGAGCCGGAAACCGCGGGCCGTGGCCCGCGAGTACCCCGGGGCTGGCCGGTTACGCCAGCGCGCGTGGGCACAGCAAGAGCCGGGGTCGCGCGCTGAAGCCGCGACCGCGCTCCGTCACGTCCGTTGTCGGACCATCACGAAATTAATAGGCGAACGCCTTGCGCAAAACCCCCGGCGTGAACCCGTGCGACAGCTTGAACGCGCGGGTGAGATGACTCTGGTCGGCAAACCCCGCCCCCACGGCCGCATCCGCCAGCGTCTCGCCCTCCTGGATCAGCCGGCCCGCCGCCCGAACCCGCCGGTCGCGCACAAACGCGGACGGCGTGAAGCCGGTCACCTGCCGGAAATCGCGAATCACCTGAAACCGCGAGACCTCGGCCGTAACGGCAAAGTCCGCGAGCGCGAAACGACCGGCGGCATCCGCCTCGATCATCTCCCGATACACCGCCATCCGCCGCCGCGATCCCACATGCGTGTGCGCCCGCCCCGGCCGGCCCACGTCGCCATGGCAGAGGATCAGCCGCCGAAGCGCGTCGAGCATCGCCGCTTCGGCGGCTAGCGTATCCCCCGCCTCCGCCGTGCGATGCGCCGCCGCCAGATCCTCCGCGAGCGCCGGATCGTCCAGCAGCGTGCGCGGAAACAGCGGCAGCGCGGCCTGGCCCAGCTCGCGCGATACCTCCGCCATCAGTTCGACCGGCGGATAGAACGTGCGATAGGCCCAGCCGTCGTCGCAGCCCGCCT
The DNA here is from genome assembly GCA_036265085.1 of Acetobacteraceae bacterium. Lineage (GTDB taxonomy): Bacteria > Pseudomonadota > Alphaproteobacteria > Acetobacterales > Acetobacteraceae > DATAPS01. The sequence goes on from DATAPS010000393.1 coordinate 4,714, forward strand.
CGCCGTCGTGACATTCTTCCGGATTGACGATGATGACGGAATTCACCGGTGCCGTCTCCCGTCGGCGGCCCACGCGTACGCTCTCGCATCCACCGGTGATCAGCGCGATGACGTAGGTTGCATGCGTGTGCAGCGCGTAGCGATAGCGCCGGAACCGAGCTTTCAGCAGGCCCATGTCGCGGAAATGCGGGTGGCGCCAGAACACCGCCCGCTCTGTCGCCGCGCCCCGGTCAACCCCGTTCAAGACAGCCTCCGCCCAGTCCGGTAGTCCGACGATCTATCACACCACCCGAGGCTGAAAGCACCATGCTGCACAACGATCCCGTCGCGGCGATCACGCCGGACGTAGTGGCCTGGCGCCACGACATCCACGCGCATCCGGAACTGGGCTTCCAGGAGCACCGCACCGCCGCCGTCGTCGCCGCAAAGCTCCGCGCCTTTGGGCTCGAGGTTCACGAGGGCATTGCCGGCACCGGCGTCGTTGGCGCGCTGCGGAAGGGTACTGCGAGTCGCAGCATCGGCCTGCGCGCCGAACTCGACGCCCTGCCGATCGTCGAGCGCGCCGACGTGCCCTACGTCTCGACCGCGGACGGCGTGATGCATGCCTGTGGCCATGACGGCCACACCGCGATGCTGCTGGGCGCCGCGAAGATCCTGAGCCAGCAGGCGGACTTCAACGGGACCGTCCATTTCGTCTTCCAGCCCGCCGAGGAAAATGACGGGGGCAGCATGCGCATGATCGAGGCGGGCCTGTTCGAGCGCTTCCCCGTCGAGGCGATGTACTCCGTCCACAACTGGCCCGGCCTCCCGTTCGGCGAGATGCACACCCGCGCCGGTCCGATGATGGCCGCCGTCGACCGTTTCGAGCTCCGCTTCACCGGCACCGGCGCGCACGCGGCGATGCCGCATCTCGGCGACGACCCGGTCCTGGCGGCGAGCGAATTCGCCGGATCGGTGCAGCGCGTCGTGAGTCGCTCGGTCGACCCGCAGACACCGCTCGTCGTCAGCCTCACCCAGATCCACGGCGGCAATGTCGGCAACATCGTCCCCGGCGAGGTCTGGCTGCAAGGCACCTGCCGCTTCCTCGATCCGACCCTCTCGCCGCATCTCGAACGACGGATCGGCATGATCGCGAACGGCATCGCCACGGCGCACGGAGTCGCCGCGCGTCTCGACTACCGTATCGGCTATCCGCCCCTGATCAACACGGAAGCGGCCGTCGATCGCGCCGTCTCGGCGGCGGCCGCGACAGTGGGGCGCGACAAGGTCGTCACCGCCTTCAACGCGAGCCTCGGCTGCGAGGACTTCGCCTACATGACCCACGCTGTCGGTGGCGCTTACGTGTGGGTCGGCGCCGGACCGGCCGGACCGGGCGAGGGCCTGCACGGCGACCGTTACGTGTTCAACGACGCGATCGTCCCGATCGTGCTGCGATATTGGATGACCCTGGTCGAGCAGAGCCTGCCGGTCGCGGGCAAGTAGGCGTCACGCCGCCACCTTCTGCACCGCCGTCCGACGGAACCGCTCATACCGGAACGGCGCTGGATCGACGATCGGCGTATCCCCCGCCACCAGATCCGCCATCAGCCGCCCCGCGCCCGGACCGATTCCGAACCCGTGACCGGAAAACCCCGTCGCCATGAAGAAGCCGGGGATGGCGGCGACGGGCGCGATCACAGGGACCGCATCCGGCGTCACGTCGATCAGGCCCGCCCAGCTCTGCGCCACCTTCATCGGCGCGAAGGCCGGGAACGCCTTCACCAGATTCTCCCGGGCCTCCGTCAGCGTCCCCTCCAGCGGCTCCGGGTCGAGCACACGCACCCGCTCGAACGGCGAGACCGCGTCGAGCGCCCAGCGGCGCGGCAGGCGCCATTCCTCGACGAAGCGACTCCCCAGGCGCAGCCGCAATTCCTTCCGCTGCGACCACAGGGAGGGTAGGAAATCGGCCAGTAGCCGGAAACTGTCCGGCACGATCGGCGCCGCCGTTGCCCCGCGGCGCGAGATGGTGTAGCCGCCGTCGAGCCGCTTCCGGAACGCGAAATCCGAGCCGCCCACCGCGACCTCCGGCGGCCCGTCCAGCTTCTCCGTCCGGAACACCGAGCCGAGCACTTTGAGCTGCGGCAGTTCGAGCCCGTGATTGCCGCAAAACAGCCGCGACCACGCGCCCGCCGCGAGCACGACGGAATTGCAGCGGATCGGGCCGCGCTCGGTGACGACGCCGGAGATGCGCCCGCCGGTCGTCTCGATCCCGCGCACCGCGCAATTCGTGAGCACGGTGGCGCCCTTGCGGATCGTTGCTGCAGCGATCGCGGACGCGGCCTTCTGGGGTTCGGCCCGCCCATCGCTCGCGGTATAGACGGCGCCCGCGAACTTGCGCGCGGCGCCCGGCATCAGCCGCTCCATTTCCTCCGCCGTGAGTACGCGAGTGTCGATCTGATACAGCCGCGCGTGTTCGATCCACTCCTCGTGCTCGGCGAGATCGCTGGGGGCATCGCAGGTGTATATGATGCCGGCGCGCCGGAAACCGGTCTCACCCTCGACACGGTCGTTCATCCCCGCCCACAGCCGCAGCGCCTCGACGGACAGCGGGATTTCCGCCTTGTCGCGCCCCATCTGCCGGCACCAGCCCCAGTTGCGGCTCGATTGCTCGCCGGCGATATGGCCTTTCTCGCAAAGCGTGACCGATATGTTCTTCTCCGCCAGGAACAGCGCCGTGCAGACCCCGGCGATGCCGCCGCCGATCACCACTACGTCCGATTGCTCCGGCAGCGCCGCGTCGGTCTCTACGGGATCGACAGTCAAACCCATGAGTTGTGCCGCCTCTCCTGCGCATCGCATCATGCTCGCACCGGACCGGGGGGCTAAGCTAGCCTCCGGACCGGAATCGGTGACACAATCCTCCCGCACAGGGATCTCACGATGCAGCCCGGCAGCGCACTCCTCCTCACCGGCCTCTTCCTCGGCAGCGCGACCGCGATCGCCGCGCCGAGCGACAATCGTGTGCGGCTCTCGATCTTCTCGCAGGACGTCGGCAGCCTCGATCCCGACTTCGCGGTCGGCTCGCAGGATCGCATCGCCGTCTCCTGGATCTTCAGCGCACTCGTGCGGTTCAAGCCGGGCAGCACCGACCCGGCGCTGATCGAGCCGGACCTGGCGCAGAGCTGGGAGTCGAGCCCCGACAAGCTGACCTGGACGTTCCACCTCCGCCACGGCGTGCAGTTCCAGGGCGGCTTCGGCGAGTTCACCTCCGACGACGTGCTGTTCAGCCTCAAGAAGGCGGCGGACCCGAAAACCTCAGCCTTCTCCGCAGACTTCACCGCGATCGACAAGGTCGAGGCGGTGGATCCCTACACGGTGCGGATCACCCTGAAACAGCAAGTGCCGAGCCTGCTGGGGATGCTGACGAATTACTCCGGCGGCTTCATCCTCTCGAAGAAAGCCTACGAGCGGCGCGGTGCCGAATTCGCCCGCAATCCGGTCGGCACCGGGCCGTTCGCGATCCAGGCGATCACGCCGAACCAGGCGGCGGAGTTCACCGCTAACGCGTCCTACTTCCGCGGCAAGCCGAAGCTCGCCGGCATCGTCTATCGTTTCATGCCGTCCGGCGCGTCGCGCGACCTTGCGTTCCAGACCGGCGAGCTCGACGTGAATGATGGGCAGCAAGATCAGGCCTGGATCAACCGCACACGCCAGATTCCGCATACCATCGTCGACGTGATGGAGCCCGCCGAGCTCTCGCAGCTCTCGCTCAATGTCACGGCGAAGCCGCTCGACGACATCCGTGTCCGTCAGGCGATCGCCTATGCGATCAACCGGCCGGAGCTCGTGCGCTGGCGCGGCACCGATGTCAGCCGCGAGCCGCAAAGCGTGATCCCGCGCGGCTATCTCGGATTCTCGCCGGATGTCGGGCTGCTGCCCAACGACGTCGCGAAGGCGAAGGCGCTGCTGGCGGAAGCCGGTTATCCGAACGGCCTCACGATCAAGATGATCCACACGCAAAACCCGGACATGCTCGCGGCGATGCAGGTGGTACAGGCGGAGTTGAAGAAGGCCGGCATCAACGTCGACCTGCAGGTCGTGGAGCACGCCACTTATCACCAGATGATCCGGCAGGATCTCAGCCCGATGGTGTTCTACGCCGCGGCGCGTTTCCCGGTCGCGGACGTGTATCTCACGCAGTTCTTCGACAGCCATAGCATCGTAAAGACGCCCACGGCGGTCACGAACTTCAGCCACTGCACCGTCGCCGACGCCGATATCGCCGCGGCGCGCAAGGAGACCGATCCGCAGAAGCAGATCGCCGACTGGGTGGATGCGCAGAAGAAGATCGTCGCGGACGTATGCGCGGTTCCGCTGATCGAGACGCTGCAGATCTGGGCGCGCCACGACGACTTCGACTACGGCTATGACAACAAGGGCGCGATGTCGACGGGACCGCTGATCACCGAAGCGTCGCACTTCAAGTAAGGAGTTCCGGAATGGCGGATGGTCCGACGCCGGTCGGCGGCAAGGCCGCCTGGATCGGTCCCTCGATCGATTGGCGCGAGGAGGGACTGCATGTCCTGACAGCCGAAGAGATCGCGGAGATCGACGCGGCGCTGGTGTATCTGCGCGGCCTCGGGCGCGCGGATTTTCCGGACATCACGCCTGAGAAGTTCCCGCTTCCCACGCTCGGCTCGCTGCTGCGGCAGAAGCGCGACGACATCCGTGACGGTCGCGGCTTCCTGCTGCTGCGCGGCCTGCCGCGCGAACGCTACAGCGCGGACGACATGGCGTTGATCTATTTCGGTACCGGCGTCTATCTGGGCGAGCCGATCCCGCAATCCTGGCAGGGCGAGTTGCTCGGCCACGTCATCGATATCGCCGACCTGCAAGAAGGCGTGCGCGGCTACAACGCGGGTGGTGGCCAGCGCATGCACACGGATTCCTGCGACATCGTGGCGCTGATGTGCCTGCGGGAAGCGCAATCGGGCGGTGCGAGCCGGATCGCGAGCGCGGTCGCGGTGCACGACCACATGGCGGTACATCATCCCGAGCTGCTGCAAGCGCTCTACGACGGTTTCATCTTCCGCCGCATGGAGCGCGACGCCTCATACGGCGCCGGCGTTCTCGTGCGCCCGATCTCGGTCTTCTCGCGCGCCGCCGATCGCGTCAGCTGCTACGTCTCCGGCAGCTATCCGTTCCGCGCGGTGGAAGCGGGCGACACGGTCATGACGCCGCTGCAGCGAGAGGCGCTAGACAAATTCCATGTGCTCTCGAGCTCGCCCGATTTCTATCTCGACATGAGCATCGGCGCGGGCGACATCCAGTTCCTCAACAACCGCCTGCTCATCCACGGCCGCACCGACTACCGCGACCATCCGCTCGTCGCGCAGCGCCGGCACATGATGCGGCTCTGGCTGCGCGTGCCGGAATGGCCGCCGATATCGGAGCGTCAGGCGATGCACACGCGCGAAGATCACCGGCTCTGGCTGCGCCAGCGCGAGCCGTTCATGGAAATGCCGAGCGTCTTCCTCCAACGGATGACGGAGCGGCAGCGGGAGCGGGTCGCCGCCACGGCCTGACCGTTCCGCCCTCGTGACCGCCTACGCGCTGCGCCGCCTGCTCGCGGCGATCCCGACGCTGATCGCGGTGCTCACGCTGGTGTTCGTGA
>DATAPS010000394.1:0-13454 GCA_036265085.1 Acetobacteraceae bacterium
GCGAGGTGATCGGCGGCCCCGGCGCGTTCGTCATCGCGATCACCAGCTATGACCAGTTCGCCGACGCGATCCGCCGCAAGCTCGTCACTGAGATCGCCGCCGCCGGCACGCGGGGCTCGCCCGGGGCGCGGGGGATTTAGCTGGAGGGCAGTTGCCGGGCGAGATCGGCTGCGATCGTGTCGGCGCCCTCCTCGGCCGGAACCACCGAGACGAATTTCCCGTTTGGCCCCATGAGATAAAGAATCGAGCTGTGGTCCATCGCGTAGTCGTCCGGGCCAGGACCGGTGCGATGTTCGGCGTAGTAAACCCGGTATTCGCGCGCGACTGCCTTGATCTGCTCGGGCGTGCCGGTGAGCCCGACGATGCGCGGCGAAAAGGCGGCGGCGTATTGCTTCACCACGGCGGGCGTGTCGCGCCGGGGGTCGACGGTGATGAACACCGGCACCAGCCGGTCCCCGCGGACGCCAAGCTTGTCGAGCGCCGCGGCCACATTGGTCAGCGTGGTCGGGCAGACATCGGGGCAGTAAGTGTAGCCGAAATAGACCAGCATGTCCTTGCCGCGGAACGTCTGGTCCGTGACGGTCTTGCCGTCACCATCGGTCAGCGTGAACGGCCCGCCGATTGACGCCGACCCCGCAATGCCGCCCGGTGCGCGGTGCTGCGCGAGCCACAGCATCGCACCGCCAGCCAGCAACAGCGCGACGATGAGCGCTGCGGCGATGGCCGCGCCTCGCATCGAGCCCTGAGACCCCCGAACCATCCCTTGTCCCCCCGCCATGTCCAGCCGCAGATGTGGGCGGCGCGGCGCGGCGCGGAAAGTGCCGGGCGGCGCTGTGGCTGCCGTGCAGCAGTCATTCAGAAATCGTATCATACGGAGGCGACAACCTCCGCGAATCGTGCCATATTTTTCGTGGCGCCACGTTGGCGTTCCCTATGTGCTCGATCTGGATCACCGCGCCATGAAAACGCCACGCCGCGTAATCGTCAGTGGACTCGTCGCTGCGGCCGCGTATCCCGCGCTGCTGGGCATCCGCACCCTTGCCGGCGGCGACCAGCCGCCGACACCGCCGACACCGCCGGCGCCGCCGGCCAGCCCGCCCGCACCCTTGGCGGCCGCCTCGCCTGCTCCGGCGCCAGCGGTGCCTGCGCAACCGGCCCCTGCCCCCGCGCCACCACAAATCCCGCCCTATCAGCGCTATGCGGTCAACCCGCCGCGGCCCGACGGCCGCCCGATCATATGCATCGTGATGGACGACCTCGGCGTCATGCATCGGGGCACGGAACGGGCGCTCGCGCTCCCCGCTCCGATGACGCTGTCATGGTTCCCATTCGCCCAGCGCCTTCCGGAGCAGGTTGCCGGCGGGGCCGACCGCGGGCACGAGGCCACGCTGCACATGCCGATGCAGGCGTTCGGCAACTCGATCGCCTGGACTGGACCGAACCCGCTGCGCGTCGACCTGCCGCCGGAGGAGAATCTTCGGCGTCTGAAGACCGCGCTCGACGCGGTACCGCACACCGTCGGGCTCAACAACCACATGGGTTCGGTCGCGACCAAGAGCGTGCCGCTGATGCAGCTGGTCGCGCAGGAAACCAAGTCTCGCGGGATGCTGTTCCTCGACAGCCTCACCATCGGCGGCAGCGTCGGCAAGAAGGAGGCGGAGCTCGCCGGCGTGCCGGCCGACGCGCGCGACCTGTTCATCGACAACAGCGAGGAGCCGGCGAAGCTTCGCGAGGCGCTCGGGCTGATCGAACAGCACGCCCGCAAGCACGGCAACGTCATCGCGATCGGCCATCCGCGCACGCACACGCTCGATGCGCTGGAGTGGTGGATGCCGACGCTTGCCTCGAAGGGGTTCGTGCTCTGGCCGCTCGCCGCGACGATGGCGCTCCGCGCAGGTGAGAGCGCGAGCGTCACGCACGCCTGAGCCGCCACCCGCTTGCGCTGTTCACGGCGCCGGCGCATCTCCCGCAGCGATGTGGAACGAGCCCTATCTCGAGACCTGCTGCAGGTCCGCGCTGCACCGGCTCGCGCAAGCCGGCGCCGACGGTCGGCCGCCGGGGCTGAAGGATGGCGGCTGCCTCGCCAGACTTGCGGACCGCGGCTTGGCGCGGACCCGTGTCGATGGCCGCTACGAGATCACCGACGCGGGCGCCGCACGGCACGCCAGCGAGGTTCTGCGCCAAGCCTGAGCGCGGGGGGCCTGACCGCGGGCGCCCGACCGCAGTTCCTCACGCCAGCGCCGCTGTCACCACCTGCCCCCGCGTCGCCGCGACACAAAGGATGCGCCCGCCATCCGGCGAGGACACCAGCACCATATCGCCGCCGTTCAGCATGTCGGCGGCGTCATCGAAGAAGCCCGGGCGGCTGGCGGACGCGAGCCCGTTCGCGCCGGTCCGGTAATGCCAGAGCGTGAAGCCCTGGGCGTAGGCGAGGACCGAAAGATTGCGGATGGCGAAGTTCATGGGGACCTCCGGCGCGATGCGCTGCGTAATTGATGACTTCCGTCCTAGGATGCTCATGCGATGATCCCCTTCATCCGTAGCGGCCAGGCCAGCCGTTCCATCGCCTCGCGCCAGAGCCGTGCGTCACCCTTCTCGCGATGGTGAGCCGGATTCGGCGCGGACTGGCGCTCGCCCCAGATGCGGAGAATGCGGGCGTGAGCGAGGTCGATGCGGCGGTGCCGATAGAGGCGGTCGAGGCACCGCAAGACATCATCCGGCTCGCACGGCCGCGGCGTTGCGCCGCCATGGGATCGTGTCCCTTCGCGGCGTGCAGTGAGCGCGCCCATCGTCCAGAACCAGGCTTCCTCAGCGCTGTGAAATTTCTCCGGCGGCGCATGTCTACCTAGGTATTCTCTCCTAGTGCTCAGTGCGGTCCGGTCAGTGATGGCGTTCATCGGGCAGTTCCGTTCAGGTGAGAGACGTTCAGGAACGAACGGAGAACACGTAAACGCGAGGCTTCGCCCGGCGCAAGTCTGATTTGGCGTATTTTCCTAGCTTAACGCGCGAATAATCCTATTAATGGCACTCTGACGTGCCGAATCGGTCAGCGCGTGGCAATTGATGGCTATCAGGGGAGTACGAGAGTGAAACACGAGGAAGTCTGGCGGGCGCTCGATACGCTCGCCGCCGAATATGGTCTGTCACCCTCGGGTCTGGCCCGCCGCGCCGGGCTCGATCCGACGACATTCAACCCGTCCAAGCGCAACGGGCCGGACGGACGCCCGCGCTGGCCCACCACGGAGAGCGTCGCGAAGGTCCTCGCCGCGACCGGCGCGACCCTGGAGGCCTTCACCGCGCTGGTCACCGGCGCGCGCGCGCTGCCGAGCGGCGGGCGCGCCAGCCCGGTTGCGCAGCGCCGCATCCCGCTGATCGGCCTGGCGCAGGCCGGCAGCGAGGGGTTCTTCGACGACGGCGGCTACCCCGTCGGCGGTAGCTGGGACGAGGTCGGGCTGCCCGATATCGCCGACCCCCACGCCTACGCGCTGGAGATCAGCGGCGAGTCGATGGAGCCGGTGTATCGCGACGGCGACCACGTCGTCGTTTCTCCGGCCGCGCCAATCCGCCGCGGCGATCGGGTAGTGGTGCGCACCGCACGCGGCGAGGTGATGGCCAAGCAGCTCACGCGCCGTTCGGCCCGCCGGATCGAGCTGCGCAGCATCAACCCCGAACACCCGGACTATCACTTTGAGCTCAGCCAAGTGAGCTGGATGCATCGGATCGTTTGGGCCAGTCAGTGAGCGGGGCGGCGATCCCGCCTCCTGAAATCGTGACCCGACGGCTCTACGCGCTGCTGCTCGGCGCGGCGATCGCCTTCGAGCAGCAGCGGCGGCAGACGTGTTCGATGTCCTCCCATCGCCGCCTGCAACAGCAACCTTCGTGTCGCGGCGCGGATCGTCACCGGCGTCGGCTTCATCGGCGCCGGCGCGATTCCGCGCGAGGGCATCAACGTGCCCAGGCTCGACATCGCGGCTCAACACCGGGGCGACGCTTCGGTGCTCGGCGATGGTCGGGGTCAGCCGCCGCAGATTTAAGTTGTCGCGGCCGAGCGAACGACGCCACCATGGTGGCATGAGATGGCTCCTCGTCGCTTTTCTGCTCATCGCGACGGCCGCCCCCGCCGCCGAGCCGGTGGATGTCGAGCTCGTCTTGGTCAGCGATGTTTCGCGCAGCATCGACGACACCGAATTCGACCTCGAGAAAAAGGGCTATAGCGCGGCCTTCACCGATCCTCAGGTGATCGCCGCGATCAAGGGCGGCGCGGTCGGCGCGATCGCGGTGTCCTACGTCGAGTTCGCCAGCAGTTACGAGACCAGCAAGATCATCGACTGGACGGTGATCCGCGACGCCGCCTCCGCACAGGCCTTCGTCGACAGGCTCGTCGCCGCGCAGCGCAGCGCTTATGGCCGCACCGCGATCGGATCGGGCATAGAGATGGCGATGAAGATGCTCGATCAGGGCGATTACGAGGCGCAACGCAAGGTGATCGACGTCTGCGGCGACGGCACCAACAACAACGGCCCCGATGTCGGCAGCGTCCGCGACGCCGCGGTGGCCGCCGGCCTGACGATCAACGGCCTGGCGATCATCAACGAGCATCCGGTGTCATGGACGTACGCGCATGTGCAGCCGCCGGGCGGCCTTGCGAACTGGTACCGCGAGAACGTCATCGGCGGCAATGGCAGCTTCGTTGTCGAAGTGCACGACTTCAAGATCTTCGGCGAGGCGATGACGCGCAAGCTGATCAACGAGATCGCCGATTCCGGAGCGATCCGCCGGTTCTGACCCGCTCAGCGGCCGCCCGAGCGCGGCGCTTCCTTGCACGATCTTGTACATCTCGTATGTAGACCGTTGCCGCCGCATGCGGATTGACGTGTGCTCGGCGCCTCACGTGGGTCGACGCCCCGTTCTGCAACCGCCTTTCGGGGATGACGGCCGCCGTGCGGGGGAGCAGCACGGTCATGAGCCAAGGAAGTGGCGACTCAAGGGACGGGGTCGGTCCGCGCCGAAGCGGCCGGTGGTGGTGGCTCCACGCATGGGGGCGACGCCTGGCGATGATCGCGGGCGTTGCCCTGTTGATAGCAGGCGCGGTCGTCGCCGACCGGTGGTTTCTGGCCGATGCGGAGACTGCGGCCGCGGCGGAACAGGGACTCAGTCTCGAGACGCAATGGAACACCACGATCGGCGCCCTCGGCATCGAGCCGGTCTATCCGCCACAGGAAGACATTGCTGTCGGAGACCTCTTTGCGGTTGCCGTTGCGGACGACGAGAACGAACCGGGCAACATCAGCGAGCAGATCGGCGATTCCGGCGTATTCCTCAGCAAGGCCATCAAGCTCGGCCACGTGCCTGTAGAAGACGAGATCATCGCGGAATACGCTCATCTGCCGGTATTCACCGGTAACACGCCCCCTGCTCTGCCCGGCGCGGCCGCGGTCGAGGCGTCGTCGACAGGGTCGCGGATCTTCGGCCAGGGGCGTTGGGAGTTCGTCCTTCCGCGCGCCGCGTTCCCCGGCCTGACAATCACGTTCGCGGGCAAGGCTGGAACAGGTCTGTCGCTCGGCTCGCGCGGATGGTTCGGGCACACGGTGAACCGCGACACCGTGCAGCGACTTCAGCTCCGCACGGTCGAGACCTATGGGATCTCCAGCGTCACGGCCAAGCAGGCGCTCGACACATTCTGCAAGACGCACAAGGACGAGTGCTCGCAGGAGACCGCGCGGTATCACCTCAAAGGCGTCGGGCATTTAGGCGGCCGGATACTGGTCAAGAATGTCAACCCGAACACCGGCGAGCCGCGCTACGCGGTGGCGATCAAGATCTTCATGATCAACCGCGTCTACATGGCTCGGGAGATCATAGAAGAATGGAGCAAGAGCGATTCGGAGGGCTTGACCGGGCGGTTGAACTCTCCAACGCCTGGATCGGCGTCGCCGGCCGCTGCGCGCGCCCCAACCGTTTCCGATCCGCTCGAAGAATCACTCGGCCGCCGAGCAGCATCCGGCAACCCGGCGGGAGACAGCGGAACCTCGACGATCTCGTTCCAATCTGATAACGGAATGCAGCAAGTCCTCAACGAGAAGTTTCCTCGCCCTATCGCAATCGGGTTCCGCAGCGTAGGTTACGAAGAAAGTTCGAAATAGGCAGTTCGACGCTGATGCCATGCTCAATCGCCCGGCGCGATCTAACGGGAGGTTCATGCAGACGCCGGTTCTCCGAGCGGCGATCTCTGCTCGCGATGATCGCTGGGGCAGCGTTCGTGATCGCGGCGAGCCCACGGGCCCGCGCACAAGCGCTTCCTGCCGCGGCCGCGCTTCCTGCCGCGCCCGATCGCGCGAGCCGCTCCGTCGTCTTCATCCACGCGGGCGGTGCGCCGAAAACGGGGGGGCAAGATCAGCCGATCGCTTCGCGCATCGCGAGAGATCTCGTGAAGTTCGGCTACATCGTACGGGCGCCAGATCAGGAACAGGATTCCGTGGGCGGCCCCGGCATCGATTACTTCGCCGACAGTGACCTCCCTCTCGCGCAGCATGTCGCACTGGTGGTGAATGCGGCGCTTGTCGACGCATACGCCGCAGCGCACCGCGGCAAGCCACCCGTTCTCGCGCCGCGGCGTCAATCCGCGAAAAACCCTCCCGGATATCTCGGCGTGTGGCTGTTTCCAGCAACGGCCTCGTAGGCTCCATGCGGTGATCGGCGAACTGCTCTCGACGGTCTGACCAGCGCGCGGCGGGTGGTGACAATAGGCCGCCCGGCGGCAACACTGGCGGCCTCGAGCGCTTCAGGGAGACTTTTCGTGGAACTTCGCAACCTCGGCCGATCCGGCCTTCGTGTCTCGGCCATTGGCCTCGGCTGCAACAACTTCGGCGGACGCATCGATCTCGAAGCCACCCGCAAGGTGATCCACAAGGCGCTCGACGTCGGCATCACGCTGTTCGACACCGCGGACGCGTATGGCGAGCGCGGTGGGTCGGAGACCGCCATGGGCCAGGTGCTCGGCGAGAATCGCAAGCGCATCGTGCTCGCGACCAAGTTCGCCATCCCGATGGACGACAGCGGCGAGAGCGAAGGCGGCTCGCGGCGCTATATTTTCGCCGCGGTGGAGGCGAGCTTGCGCAGGCTCAAGACCGATTGGATCGACCTCTATCAACTGCATCGCCCCGACCCGCGCACGCCGATCGAGGAAACGCTGCGTGCGTTGGAAGACCTCTCGCGCGCCGGCAAGATCCGTTACTACGGATGCTCGAACCTGCCGGCGTGGCAGGTGGTCGAGGCGCAGTGGACCGCGAAGACGCTGAACGTCGCCGGCTTCGTCTCGTGCCAGGACGAATACTCGCTGGTCGTGCGCGATGCGGAGCGCGACCTGATGCCGGCGATGCGCGCGTACGGCCTCGGACTGCTGCCCTATTTCCCGCTCGCGAGCGGGCTGCTCACCGGAAAATACCGGCGCAACAAGCCGATGCCGGCAGAGTCGCGGCTGACCAATACGCAGCGCCTTGCCGATCGCTATCTCAGCGAAAAGAACTGGGAGAAATCGGAGAAGCTGATCGACTTCGCCGAAGCGCGCGGCCACAGGCCGCTCGAGCTCGCGTTCAACTGGCTGCTGGCCAAGCCGCCGGTCGCGAGCGTGATCGCGGGCGCGACCAAGCCCGAGCAGATCGAGCAGAACGCCAGGGCCGGTAGCTGGAAAATGACCGAGGAGGAGCTTGCGGAGATCGACCGGATCACGGTCGACTGATTCCGACGGTCCGAGTCGATGCCGGCTCTCGCAGCAAGAGTCACGCTGCCGCGCCGTCCGGTATGACGCGACGCCCCTCTCCCTCAGGGAAGAGGGGCGCGCCCGCTCAGCTCTTGCTGTTGCCGGTCGCCTGAAAGATTCCGTGCCTGCTGCGCGTGCTTCTCGTCGACGTGTCGGAGTTCGCTCAGCAGCCGCTTCATCTGCGCGCCGCGAGAAGCATGGTTTGAACGTGATGTGAACCCGGCCTGAATCGTGTCGCCGCTGCGACCTGAAGCCGCTCCAGGTTGTCGTTCCGGGCGGGGCCAGCGCGTCGGATCCGACATTCTGCCTGATGGAAGACGATTCCCTTCTCACTGACTTCGCGGTGCGCACTGATAGGCTCCTGACTCATCCAGGCGCCAGTGAGAGCGAAGTGCTTCTCGTCATCGACGTGGTGGTCCGAGTTTCGCATCTGACGTCAAGCAACCTTGGTCTTCTGAGCGAGTGAGGCTGGCTTGCAGACGTGGTGCAGGTCAGGATCGGCGCCAATCCCGTCCGCCCGCGCAAGAACACGAGGCGCGCGCTACAGAAGGGAGCCTGTCGGCATCCTCTCCGCCGGATAGCCTGTGGAAAAAATCCGCTTGCCCAAATCCGGGCAAACGTGCTTTTCATACGTTAGTGATGCTAACCAAGGAGCGTTCGTGTCCCTCCCCGCCCCCCTCCACTCCGCCGACCGCATGGCGCTCGTCTTTGACGAGTTGCGCGCGTCTGTCGCGACGCGGTGGCTCGGGGGCTGGTTGACCCTTGCGTTGGCCGTCCTGATCCGGGCGGAGCTGGGCCGCTTCTTCGACCAGATACGGTCTCTCCTCACGGAATTCCGCAACGGCACGCTCGTGCTGCCGGCCGCCGCACCCGTCGTCCGCGCCGACGCCGCGCGGTCCAGATCAGACAATCGAGTCCAAGGCGTAGGGAGGGTCTCGACCCGCCATGTCGGTACCGCACCGCTTGGCGGCCCGGCACCCATACGCGCTGACATCACTCGGTCATGGCCGGGCTTGACCCGGCCATCCACGCTTGCGGGCAAGCGGCAGCCGGCGCTGACGGGGCGCCGCGTGAAGGCCCGGATCAAGTCCGGGCATGACCTATTCGAAATGAGGTGCCGAGCTGCGCCTCAGTTTCGGTCTGCCCCCTGCCCGTCCGCCCCGAGACCCGCGAAATTCAAAAAAATCGCGGGAGGCCAGCCCGCCTTCGCAGGCCGACTATGTTGCTAATCCGTTTCGTTCTGATTTCGTCACGCCTACGCGGCCGTCGCAGTCGCCCGGAAATCCTTGATGTCGCGGAAGTGCAGCGCCGGATGGAGCTCCGCCGTGCGCCGCATCATGAACTGCGAGGTCGCGAGGAACACCGGATCGCCATCGACATCGTCCGCCATCGCATTGCGCTGGTCCGCGACGAACTTCGCAACCGCCGCCTTGTCGCCGCTGATCCAACGCGCGAGCTGATACGGCGTCTGCTCGAAGCCGATCTTCACCCCGTATTCCGCCATCAGCCGCGCCTGCAAAACATCGAGCTGCAAGGTGCCGACCACGCCCACCATCGGCGGCGATCCATTCTGCGGGCGGAACAGCTGCACGACGCCCTCCTCGGCCAGCTCCTGCAGCGCCTGCCGAAGCTTCTTCGCCTTCATCGCGTCGTCGAGCCGGACGCGCCGGAGGATTTCGGGCGCGAAATACGGCACGCCGACGAAGTTCAGGTCCTCGGCCTCGCTCAGCGTGTCGCCGATGCGCAGCGTACCATGGTTGGGGATGCCGACGACATCTCCCGCGAACGCCGCCTCGGCAAGCTGCCGCTCGCGCGCAAAGAAGAACTGCGGCGCGTGCAGCGGAATCAGCTTGCCCGTGCGCACCTGCTTGAGCCGCATCCCACGCTCAAGCCGCCCAGAGCACACACGCGCGAAGGCGATGCGGTCGCGGTGGTTCGGGTCCATGTTCGCCTGGATCTTGAACACCAGCGCCGTGAGGTTCGGCTCGGTCGCCTCCACCACCCGTGTATCGGCGGGCTGCGCGCGTGGGCGCGGGCCGTATTCGGCGAGGCCGTGCAGCAGGTCGTGCACGCCGATCTCCTTGATTGCGCTGCCGAAGAACACGGGTGTCAGATGTCCGGCCTGAAACGCCGGCACCTCGAATTCCGGAAGCGCCGCGCGCACGAGGTCGAGCTCGTCGCCCATCGCCTGCATCCGCGGGTCGGACTGCGACAGGTCCTGGGTGAGCCGGTATTCGCGGCGGCGGAGATCGTAGGTGCCGACGAACTCCGCCGCGCGGCCGACCGGCCATGTGACCGGCGCGGTATCGAGCGCGAGCGTCGAGGAGATCTCGTCGAGCAGCGCGAAGACGTCCTGGCTGTCGCGGTCCATCTTGTTGATGAAAGTCAGGATCGGGATGTCGCGCAGGCGGCAGATCTCGAACAGTTTGCGCGTGCGCGCCTCGATGCCCTTCGCCGCGTCGATCACCATCACCGCAGCGTCGACGGCGGTGAGCGTGCGGTAGGTGTCCTCCGAGAAATCCTCGTGGCCCGGCGTGTCGAGCAGGTTGAACACGCAGTCGGCGAACTCGAAGGTCATGACGGATGTGACGACGGAGATGCCGCGCTCGCGCTCGATGCTCATCCAGTCGGAGCGTGTGCGCCGCCGCTCGCCCTTCGCCCGCACGCTGCCGGCGAGCTGGATCGCGCCGCCCGCCCGCAACAGGCGTTCGGTCAGCGTGGTCTTGCCGGCATCGGGATGCGAGATGATCGCGAAGGTGCGCCGGCGCGCGATCTCGGTCTGGGTGTCTGGGATCATGGAGGAGAGATAGGGGGTTTGGCGGCCCGCGGCTACGGCGCAGGTCTCATCCGCGTGGTCGGCAGCTCTCCTCCGATACGGAGGAGAGCTGTTCCGCCCCACCTATTTCATCGTCACCCAGCGCAGCTGGAAGTAGTTGTCGGCGGTCTGCGCGACATCGACATTCTTCTTCGCCGCCCAGACGATCGTCTGCTGGTGCAACGGCAGGAAGCCGACATCGTCCTGCACGATCTTGATGCCCTGGTTGATCAGATCCTGCCGCTTCGCCGGATCGAGCGTATTGCCGATGTCGGCGGTCAGAGCGTCGATCTTCGGGTTGGAGTAGCCGGGGATGTTGACGATGCCGACCCCCGGGCCGCGCGTGTGGAGAATGTTCTGGAACACGTTGAGCGCGTCCAGTGTCGACGGGGTCCAGCCGATCAGGAAGAAGCTGGTCTTGAAGTTCGGATAGTTCGTGTCGGCGAAGAACTGCACCTTGCTGCGTGCGAACACGTCCGCCTTGATGTTGATCCGCGCCAGCATCGCGCTGATCGCGGTGCAAATCTGCGCGTCGTTGACGTAGCGGTCATTCGGGCAATCGAGCTGGACCTGGAACCCCTCCGGATACCCGGCCTCCGCCAGAAGCTGCTTGGCCTTCGCGAGATCCGGCTTCGGCCGCGTGTTCATCGCCGGGTTGAAGCCGTTCACGCCCGGACCCCACATCTCCCAGGTCGGGCGCGCCTGTCCGCGCATGACCCGGCTGGCGATCGCGTCCTCGTCGATCGCGAGCGCGAAGGCGTCGCGCACGCGCTCGTCCTTGAACGGGTTCTTGCCCTTGACGCTCGAGAACAGCAGCTGGTCGCGCGCCTGGTCCATGCCCAGCCAGATCGTGCGCAGCTCCGGCCCCGCGATCACCTTCAGGTTGTCCGCCGCCTTGAGCCGGTCGATGTCCTGGATCGGCACCGAGTAGACCATGTCGACTTCGCCGCTCAGCAGCGCCGCGATGCGGGTCGAGGCGTTGCTGATGACGGTGAACTCGGCCTCGTCGATGTTGAACTCCGGCTTGTCCCACCAGGTCCGGTTCTTCGCGAGCACGGTGCGCCGGTCGGCCTCGCGCGAGGCGAGCCTGAACGGCCCGGTGCCCATCGCGTTGCGGATTGCATAGTTGTCGCCGGAGCCGACGATGACGTTCTCGACCGCGTCGTGATCGGTGCACCATTTCTGCGACATGATCGGCATCGACGTCAGCTGCATCGGCAGGATCGCGTCCGGCCCCTTGGTCTCGATCTCGACCGTCTGGTCGTCGACCTTGCGGATGTCCTTGACGTCGGTGACTTCGACCGAGAGCTGCGAGTTCTTCCCGGTGATCCGCTTGTAGGAGAACAGCACGTCATCCACGGTGAACGGCGTGCCGTCCTGCCACTTCACGCCCTGGCGGATGTGGAAATGCCAGATCGTCGGCGAGGTCTGTTCCCACTTGTCCGACAGCGCCGGCTCCGCGGTGAGCTGCTTGCTCCGGCGGGTCAGCCCCTCATAGATGTTGCCGAGAAACGAATTCTGCACGGTTTCGTCGAGCGTGTACGGATCCATCGCCCGCACGTCGCCGTCGTTCGCCCATTTGAACACGGTTGCGGCGTGCGCCGGCAGCGCGAGCACGACGGTCGCGAGCCCGAGCAACAGAGTACGTCTCATTCGGCTTCCTCCCTGACGGAGCCGAACATACCGCCCGCCCCCCTCTGCACAAGGGGCGGATCAGCCTCGCATCACGCCCGCAACATCGGCGCGGCGCGCATCGCGCCGACATGGATGCCGTTCCAGTTCTTCAGCACCGGTTCGCGCAACGCCGTCAGCTCCGCATTGCCGGCCGCGTCGGGCAGCAACCGCGCGACGAGCGCCGCCATCGCCACCTCCGCGGCCCGCCCGGCGCCGTCGCGCGCCTTGATCGCAATTCCCAACCCAAGCTCGGGGATCGCCGCGCAGTGAACGCCCTCCGCCCCGCCCTTGCTGAACACGCGAGTTCCGAGCGCGGTCATCAGCCGGTTGTCGAAGCGCCCGGTGCCGGAAACCAGGAACGGGTCCGCCGTCACCGCCGCCCGCACGCGCGCAGCCGCCGCCGCGCGGGCTGGCGCGAGCCCCGCGCCCGAGCCGAACCGCGCGAAAGCGAGTGCCAGTGCCTCCAGCGGAATCGCGTAGGTCGGGATCGAGCAGCCGTCGGTCGCGCGGTTGCTGTCGTCGAGCCGCGTGCCGGTCATCTCCGACAGCGCCGCGGTCACCTCGCGCATCGCCGGATGCTGCGCCTTGATGTAGCCCGCGGGATCGACGCCGCGGTCGCAGGCGAGGCAGATGAAGCCGCTGTGCTTGCCGGAGCAGTTGTTGTGGATCGCCGACGGCGTCTCGCCGGCCGCCGCCAGCGCCCGCGTTGTGGCGGCGTCGATCGGCCACTGCACGCCGCATTCCAGGCAGGTCTCGTCGCGCCCCGCCTTCGCGAGGATCGAGCGAGCGGTCTCGACATGGCGCGGCTCGCCGCTGTGCGAGGCGCAGGTCAGCGCGATCTCCGCTTCCGTCAGCCCGAGCCGGTCCGGCACGCCGCTCTCGACCATCGGCAGCGTCTGCAGCGCCTTCACCGCGGAACGGGGATAGACCGGCGCATCCACATCGCCGACCGTGAACACTTCTGCCCCGTCCGCATCGACGACGATCGCCGCGCCGAGATGTGCGGATTCGACGCGCTCGCCGCGCATGACCTCCGCGATGACCGCGTCCATGCCCTGCTCCTACGAAAGATCGATCGCGAAACGCTTAAGGTCGTCGATCCGGCAATAGTCGAGCGCGCTCGCTTCCGTCGCCCGCAGCACGACGCGCGGCGCGGCGCCCGCGCGCAGCGCTTCCTGCCAGCGCGGGGCGCAGAGGCACCATTGG